>NZ_JBFODG010000018.1:0-22832 GCF_040908215.1 Aeromonas sp. R5-4
TTGTCCCGTCCTGAATATGGTTTACACCTTTCCCCCCAATAAATGGAGAACCCGATGGGACAAGGTGTGAAACGGACACAGCGCGATTACTCGCTGACTTTTAAACTGGCACTGGTCGAGCAGATTGAAAAAGGCGAGCTCACCTACAAACAGGCTCAGGTCCGTTATGGCATTCAGGGCCGCTCCACCGTTCTGGTATGGTTGCGTAAACATGGTCGGCAAGATTGGAGCCTGGGGGCTTCTGTGCGCGCCTGCAGGAGCATCACCATGCCTGACCCCGACAACCAGACGCCCGAACAGCGCATCAAGGAACTCGAGCAGCAGCTGGCGCTGATGAGTCAGAAGGCCCAGTTCTTTGAGGCCATCGTCGATGTACTGAAGAATGACTACGGCGTCTCCATCGTAAAAAAGCGACCCGGCAAGTCCTCTCGCAGCGGCAAGTCGAGAGGCTGACCATTGTCAGGGCTTGCCTGTTTCCGGGGATAAGCCGGCAGGCTTACTACAAGCGCAATCGGGTCGCCGACGAGCGCCATGCACAAGGGCTACAGGTGGTGCGCTTTGTGCGTCAGGTTCGACTGCGACAACCTCGGGTCGGCACTCGCAAGCTGCATTATCTGCTGCAGGGTCAGGAGGATGGCGGGCTCAAGGTAGGGCGGGACAGGCTGTTTCAGATATTGGCCGAGCACCGCTTGCTGGTGCAGCCTAAGCGGGCGTATCACAAGACCACCCACAGTTTTCACCGTTTCTACCGTCATCCCAACTTGCGCAAGGCGGGACCAGAGCAGGTTACGCCGGTGGCTCCGGAGCAGGTCTGGGTCGCAGATATCACCTATCTGCCCGCCAGGAGCGGACCGCTGTACCTGAGCCTGGTGACGGATGCCTACTCACGCAAGATAGTGGGCCATCACGTGCACGAAGGAATGCACGCGGAGTCGGTGGCGATGGCGTTCAAGAAAGCACTGAAGCAACGGCGTGGCGGCGGTGAACTCATCCATCACTCGGACCGCGGCGTGCAGTATTGCTCGGTGCTGTATCAGTCATTACATGAACGGTACGGGGTGAAATGCTCGATGACGGATGGACATGACTGTTACCAGAATGCGTTGGCGGAGCGGGTGAACGGGATTTTGAAAGGAGAGTTGTTGTTGCAAAGCCCGCAGGATTTAACGCAAGCGCGGGAAATGGTGCGTGAAGCGGTGGATATTTACAACGCGGAGCGGCCGCATCATGCGTTGAAATACAGAACCCCCGATGCGGTACATAGGGGGTTCTGAGTAGAGAAATGCTAGTTGAAAATGTGTAAACCTATTTCAGGACTAGACACCCCAACTTGTATCGCTGTGGTTCAGTCGATCTCGATATCCACCGGCGCAATGATGGGGTCGGCCACCGGCAGGCGTTGAAACAGCAGGCGAAAATGGTGCTGTACCCGGCCGATATCGACCAGTGACATGCCGGAGGCAAAACCGAACCAGACATAGAGGCCGGTGAGATCGCGAAACATCGGCGGCAAATAGCGGGGAGCGGCGATCAGCCCCTCCAGATAGTGCTGATAGAGCACCGGAATGTCATCCAGTGTCACCTTGCCGACAAACAGCATCGGCAGGATCTCGGGCACCCCTTCCAGCACGGCGCTGCGGATAAAGTTGACCGTCTCCACATAGCCACGCACGTAGGAGAGATCCTTGGTAAAGCAGGCGCCGCCGCCCACCATGCCGCCACGAAAGACCCGCTGGGTGATCTTGTAGGCGTCGTGCTCGCTGGTGCCCTGCTGCACGAAGTGCTGAAACACCTCGATAAAATCGGCGCCGCGCTCGGCCATGTCGATGGCCATCACCCGATCGGAGATACGCTTGGCCCGATCCGGAAAAGAGCTGAAGGTGAGGGTCTCTATCAGGACAGCCAGCCCCTCCTGACAGGCGGTGATCCGCGGTGAACCGGCGCTCAGCCAGGTGGCATAAGGCTGCTGGCGACCGTTGAGGGTGGTGCCGACATGGACCCACCCCTCGTGTACCTCCAGCACCTGCAAGTCCAGCTCGGAGAAACGGGCGTGGGAGTTGAGCTTGATGTAGTCGCCACCGGCCGCTGCATCGGAGACGATGCCATCGCTCAGCTTCACCTGCACAGTGCCGTCACTGAAGTAGCTCGACAGCTTGCCCTGCAGTTTGGCGACCGCGGCTTCTCCTTCGAACTCCTTGGGGTAGGGGCGCACCAGATGGCGGGCGCCGGGTAGGGAGAAGATATCGCACAGGCGGGCGCCCAGCTCCTTGAGAGTCTTGCGATCCCCGCGCAGGTGATCGCTGGCAGAGCCATAAAGCAACTGGCTGTAACGCTGAAAATCGGGTTGGCCGCGCTGGCGCAGCATCTCGATCACCACCATGTACTGATCGACCGTCTCTTGCAGGATCCGGCCAAGATCGTCCTGTGGTCCCAATTTTCTGCGGATCCGGTCCCGCAGCTCCTTGAGCTCCAGATACTTGTTGCGCGGATCGAAGCCGAGGGGGAGGGCATCATAGAAGTGCCTGTCGATAGCGGGCAGCTCCCTGCCACCGCTTGCCAGAAAGCGATCCTGCAGATGGCGTGGCCATTTGATGGCATCCAGAATGCGGATGGGTTTTTGCAGGGTGAGCAGCTCATCCGAGAGTGATTTCAGATGAAGGCGATACTTTTCTTGGATAGTCATGGGGCCCCCTGTGGGGCAAGCGTCATCGTGGATTTGGCTGAGTATATGCATAGCGCTTGCCAAAAAGAAGCGAGCCGCAGGGTTATCGGGTTGGCGTGCTTTTTGTTGATAGCAAATTGGTTTAGACTGCGCCCCTTGATCCCAATCTTGTCGTGGAAATGATGAATATCCCCAGCTCCGAAATGATAATGCGTTGGTTGCAACAGGCTCGTATCGAGCACTATGTCTGCGACCAGTGTCACGGTATCCACATTGTCTCTTTGCAGTCGGTCGATGGTATTCAGGAGAGCCGGATCTTCGTGGAAGAGGAAGGCCTGCTGTTCTCCTCCGAGCTGGAAGTGCGCCCCTCCGCAATGCTGCCGCTGGTTGCCGAACTGGGCCGACTCAATATGCAGTACCCCTCCCTCAAGGTGTTCCTCGATATCATCGATGACAACCTGCCGCGGCTGGTGGTCGGCCACACCGTCTTTACCAAGGCCGGACTCAGCGTCGAGCAGTTCCTGCTGTTCGTGCAAAGCACCATCGCTGCCACCCACGAACTGGTTGCCGAATGCGAACGTTCCGGCTTCCTCAACCTGCCGGAAATCCAGGTTGCACCAGAATCTGTGCATTAAGTGTTCGAACGGTTCGCCAGGTGAAAAAAGCCGTTGACGCGGGCGGGGCTTTCCCCTAAATTACGCCCCGTTCCAGCGCAACAGCGTAGCGAACACCGTGTTGGCTGAACACGTTAAACCACAGACCAAAATTTGGTGAGGTGTCCGAGTGGCTGAAGGAGCACGCCTGGAAAGTGTGTATACGGCAACGTATCGAGGGTTCGAATCCCTCCCTCACCGCCAAATGATAAGCCCAAGCAATTGAATTGCTTGGGCTTTTTCTTTATGTGCGATTTTCGCTATGCCACCCACTATGCCATCTGATGTTGGCTGGTACGGAATTATCTCGTACTCCGTTGGACAATGTGTTCGATGATTCACGGGTAGTCATCTACAGGAAAAACGCTATCATCATGTGCTTCTCGATAGGGATAACACCCATCACCTTGTGGCGTTATGGGCGTTATCTCTTTCGTCCAGCGTGTCAGTGCAAATAGCACTGCTTGTACTTCTTATCGCTGCCACAGGGGCAAGGCTAGTTTCGGCCAATCTTGATGGGCGCCACCACGGGTTGAAAACGCACTGGGCGCTCGCTGCGTTGTGCCAGAATGTAGGCATACAGGATACGAGCGGCAAAGCGAACCTTGGTGGATTAACATTTCCGCATCAAGGGGAGAAAGACTTGGTATGAGTCAGTGGAGCAGATGCAAACAGACCTGGATAGCTACCTGGAGCACTACAACACCCAGCGGCCACATCAAGGCAGGATGATGGAGGGTCAAACCCCCTACAACATGTTCAAGAAGGGTCTGAAATTGATACCGAAGGAAGTGCACACTAAAGTAGCGTAAACAAGACACCGGTTTGAGGCCGGTGTCAGGTGATAACTAGATCTGTACAAACACTCAGATCTGCATACCATTAAAATAAATTAATTGTAGGATACGGTTCGTTACATATTTATTCTAAATCTTCTTAAGAATCCTCAATGCATTACAGACATGACTAATTACTTTCATACCAGTAGAGATTATTAATCATCATTTATGAATAAATGAATGATGATATTCTCATAAGATTTGTCTCGCTAAAATATAATTATATGCATTTGTGACTTTGGTCATAAAAATGAATATTTTTGAGTTGTATAAATACCATTCAGAGTCGGCGTGTTCAATGAACATTTGAAATAAATGTTCGACCTTATCTAATCACTAAGCAACAATCATTTTCGAGGATAGAGGAGAGTCTGAAATTACCATTCACAAGAAAGTTGCATTCATAAATTTAAATTAGTGTTAACCTACCCAAAAAACCATTAAGTGAATTACATTCGGCTCTATAAAAATGATGGTCATCATTGGTTCATAATTTACACCATATAATTAGCTCAATATCAAAAATAACAATATAAATGATTATATCATGCACTTTTTACTCAATAAACTAACGCTAACCTGTGCTATCGCACTGTCTCTTGCCGCCTGCAATGATAACAGCTCGAACGCACCTGCAGATCCCGCAGCCACCAAAGCATCCCTGATGCAGACCATGGATGAAGCCCTGCGCGAGAGCCAGTCGCTCGACCCCTACGGTTTTGCCATCGATGCCGCCAGCATCGCTAAGCGCAAGGCACTCGACAGTTCACTGCTCCAACGACTGAATGCACTGGATCCCACGGTGCTAAGTGAGCGGGACCGGCTGTTCTACGACATGATCCGCTGGGACTTGCAGATCAATCTTGAAGGGTACGATTTACCCCAATCCCAGATCCCGATCCATCACTTCCGCAACCGGGTGGTGGATCTGGCAGATGACGTCGGAGCAGCCCCTGCCAGCGGCAAAGCTGCTCGCACAGTCAGCGGTGACTTCGACTATTTCGAGCACAGCTCGGCCGACCGGGTGGAACCGGGTGATGGCGCATGGCGTCGGGATCTCGACCGTACAGACACAGCACCGGCACTTGCAATGGCAACTCGAGCAAAGACAACAATGACCCCGCTGGCCTGGTATCAGGAACACCTCACCTGGCTCAAGGCCTATGATGTCTATCTTGCCGAGGTGAAACACCAGTTCGAGCAGGCCAGTGTTCAGGGCAACACCTTGCCTGATGAGCTGGTAGACCGGCTGCTGGCCCAGTTCGACAGCAAGCTGGATGGGGAGGCGATTGCCGGTTCCTACCTCGGCTGGCAACAGTTGCCGGGGGATGCCGATGCCACACTGCGAGCAGACTACAAAGCCGTGTTGGACAGCATCAACACCCGCTATCTGGCGCTGCGCGACTATCTGGATTACCAGCATGGCGGCGCCTATGCAGTGCGCTTGGGTAGTGGCGAGTGTGACGACGGTTTCTGTGGCATGACCAACGGGCGAGACTGGTATCGCTGGCTGCTGAAGAAGCACACCACCACCAACATGACACCAGAGCAGGTACATGAGCTGGGATTGAGCGAGGTAGAGCGGATCTTCGCTGCCATGGTCAAGGTATGCCATTCCGTCGGCAAATGTGACAGCGATGATGTGAGCCAAAGCAAGCAGAGCGGCCAGATCTACGCCTTCTTCCGCTATCTGAACGAGCCGGCCTTCTTCTATCAGAACCCGCTAGAGGTCTGGTCCGCCAGCCTCAACCCGGACAATGCAGCCGGGGCGACGTTGAGCGGGCCACAGCAGCAGGCGCTGGCCGAACACGAGCGGGCACTGCAGGAGTACAACGTCTTCAAGAGCAAAGCAGCACTGGTGCTGCCGGACTTCTTCGATGCCGAACGTACCATTCCCAAACTGGATTACGAGGTGGTGCCCGTCTCCTATGAAGATGCGCCATACGGCGGGGTGGCCTGGTATCAGGACGGCAACCCGCAGACCGGCCGCAAGGGGCAGTTCTTCCTCAACACATACTACCCCTATGGTCTGCAGAGCTGGAACATCAGCACCCTGCTGGCCCACGAGGCGGCGCCGGGTCACCACTTCCAGATCACCATCGCCCAGGAGCTGGCCGCCAAGGACCCCGACTTCCCGCAGTACGTGGCTAACGCCTCCTACACCGCCTATGCGGAGGGCTGGGCGCTCTACACCGAATACCTGGCGGATCACGACATGGGGCTCTATCAGGGACGGGGCCTCTATGATCCGGCGGTGGGAGACGTGAAGGTCGAGGGATCATCCGCCTTCAACAACCAGTTGCAATACTTCGGTCGCCTCAACGAGGAGATGCTCAGGGCGATGAGGCTGGTAGTGGATACCGGTATCCACTGGTATGGCTGGAGCCACGATCAGGCTGTCAACTACATGAAGGAGAACTCGGCGCTGGGGGCGGGGGACATCAGCTCCGAGGTGCCGCGCTACATGGCCTACACCGGTCAGGCGACCTCCTACAAGGCGGGCCAGCTGGCGCTGATCCAGATGCGGGAGTCGGCAGAGCAGGCACTGGGCGGAGACTTTGACCTCAAGGCGTTCCACCACCATGTACTTGAATACGGCATGTTGCCCATCTCGGTACTTGAGCAGAAGAACAAGCAGTGGATTGAACAGGGAAAATAAATATGAGATGAGATGAGATGAGATGAGATGAGATGAGATTATCTAGTCTTGAAGTAGGTTTTCACATTTTTAGCTAGCTAATATCCACCCAGAACCCCGATGCACCGTATCGGGGTTCTGCATTTCAGGCATGATATGGTCGATCTACGTATAAATTTCCGGCGCATCTCGAGTTGGTCTTCCCCACGACCTACCCACTTATCACGGACGAGTAGATGCAAAAATGTTACCACAGGCTAATGTGTGGCCACGCCTTGCGTTCAGAATTGGCGTCTACACTTGTCATTGAATAAATACAGATATAGACATAACCATGGCTGCCCAGGCTATCCGCCTCACAGGTGAAACCACCGTGCTGGATGGTGATACGTTGCTGGCGTTGGGCATCCAGTTCGCCGGTCGGCAGCTTGGCTTCCAGTGCCTTGATGATGGCCGGGAAGATTGCCTCCTGCCTGTCTATTGCCTCTTCCTGCCCATTCGCCAATCAATGAGGCCCGGTCTGACAGAAAGTGCAGACGATGATGCTCCTGGATAAGACGAGCGCCAAAGCGCGGTGTAACGGTGTGGGGCAAGCCCCACTGCGCAAAAATCCACGTGGGTTGGTCTGGTGCTGCGGGTTGCTGGTCTTTGGTGTGGGTGGTTGTCGTGGTCATGATTAGCGATACCTCAATTGGGTGTGGATGATGGTGCCTGGCACGTTGTGACGCTGGCGTAGTCTGGCTAGGTGCTCGGGGAGGTCTGTCAGGTTTGTCAGTCGCCCCCGGTAGAGCCGGGAGAGATTGACGTAGTCAGGATGGCTCACGGTGATGGTCACCTGATGCCCTGGCTGCCAACGACCAAATAGACGGGCTTTGGCCTCTTTGATGGTGGTGATACCGGGGGCTGGTAACGTCTGCCGGTTGCGTAGATGCAGTTTGTTGAGCTCGGGGGCATAGCGATGCACCTCGAGTCCAGTGATAATGCGGGCCATGTTCGGTGACTCCAATGATGCAAAGGGCCAGCCTGTGAGGGCTGGCCCTTTATGCTGTTTGTAGATGAGGGGAGATTGTTTGTTGTGGCTGTTGATGCAGAGGCAGCAGAAAACTGCCGGGCCGCGGTGGCTAGCCGTTGTAAAACAGGATGTAGTTCACGCCAGCCTGCTGGGCGGCAGTGAGCAAGGGTTGCAGCGCTGGCGGGATGGCATCGAACTCCATGGCCAGGTTCAAGGTGTACTCATAGGCGGAGTCATCCTTCACGCCGACATGTTCATGGGTGGCCATACGCTTGACCCATTGCCATTCCGGTACCAGGTCTGCGTCATCGTAATCGCCCACGATTGAACTCATGGCGACATCCAGCATCTGCATCACCGGATGGCCTGCAAGTGGGTTCGTTGTTGCAGCTAGGTGGTTAGTCATTGAGCCGTTCCTTGTGGTCTGGGCTGTGCGTTACATCTGATTGATAACCGGCTTGCAATTGAGTCGGTCCAACAGATGCAGCGAACCGTACTGGGCTACCAGTCGGTCTATGGCCATCTGGGCGCAGGCCGTTCTGCTGGGCTTATTCTCAGGGATTGCGTAACGCGCAGTGAGCCAGCCGCCGAGCAGCGCGATGCGATAGCCGCTCGGGATGTGGGTGAGCGACGTACCGATGCTCCTCCCGTGAATAAGAAAGGGCACTGCTTGGCCGCCGATGTCGATATCCATGCGCTGGCCCTTGAGCTCGAAGGTGGTGAACTCACCGGTCTGCGGGTGCTTGCCCGGTACCTTGATGGTGATGTTTTTCGCCATTTCACACCTCCGGTTTGGCTTAAAAGTGGTGGGTTACAACGCCCGCTTCCGGGTCGATACTGATAAAGGCCGGGGCTTGTGGGTAGTACTGGTAGAGCCGCGTCAGCTCGGCACGAAACGCCTCGACGTTCGGCGCAATCACATGACTGGTATCCCCCTCGGCGTAGGTAAAGGTCTCCAGCTTCTCTGTGTGGATCCAGATGCCGAAATACCAAGCGTCTTCCTCGGTATCGTATTGCTGCCAACCTTGGGCCAGTAGCGTGCGGTCGTAGTAGTAGCGGTCTGCCTGATGGCTCCCCCGGTCGATGCGGCAGCCCGTCACGGTGAGCTCAAACGGGATGCGCCCTACCTTCAGAGCCTTCTTGACCCGGCGCAATGTGTGCCGTGCCTTGGCCTTCTCTTTGCGCGGGTCGTAGGGGTTCAGCTTGCTGCCCACGTAGTTGAGGATCCCCTCGGCATTGGCGGCTGTATTGTGTGTCAGCGTGTGCAGCAGGGCGGTGACTTCACGACGGGCCAGTGTGCCCACGTGATAGAACTTGTTCATGATACTTATCCTTGAAACAAAGACCCCGCTAACTAGCGGGGCGGTAGATGTCGAGGTAGAGGTAGCCGTAGCTGCGCCTCGGACTGGCTTCACACACCCAGCCCTTGTGTTCAAGGCGAAACACCTCGTCCATGTCGGTGCATATCTGGTATGCCTTGGCCATCTTGGTTAACTCACGCAGGAAGTGCGGCAGCACAGTGTCGCACTCGGCCAGCCACGCCTCGTCTGGCTCGCCGTACATACCGGCACGGTCGCCCAGGAAATCAACATAACCACGTTGCAGAATGGCTCGAGCCCCCAGCTTGGGCCAGTTCGGGGTGCCCAGTCCCCATGTCATGTTCTCGAAGTTGCTCATGTGTGGCTGCTCCAGTTTGGGTTGCCGTTGGTGCCGTGGTTGAAGTAGGTACCCACAATGGTGCGTCGCCACTCCCCAACGGGATAGCCGAGGTCGTTGCACTCACGCTCCCACCACGCAAAGCTAATCTCGCGGGGCTGGTTGTCCACCATGTCCAGTGGACTCACGAACAGCGTGGTCTTGTGCATCGTTGGTACGGGCTTGATCTTGTCGGGGCCAGTGCGCTTGCCGGTCTCGTCATAGTCGTGTGCCCACTTCGGGAAGGTGAGCTGATAGGTAATGAGCCGATGCAAATCGCCATGTGCGCTCATTACCTGAGCGACAGCGACCTGACTGAAGCTATCGTTGAATTCGATCATGGGTGTTTCTCTCTTTCTGCAGGTGAACGGTAAGCCGCTGCCAGCAGCGCAAACTGTTCAACCAGGTAACTGATGCTGATGCCCAGTTCATCACTGACCCCATCCCCCAGACGGTGATGCAGGTGTGCCATGTCATCGGCAATACGTTGAGCTATATGGGCCGTTGAGCTCGGCGGTGAGCTTGTCACTGTCAGAGTGATGGAAAGGTTCATCACATCTCTCCCCAAGGGGCTTGCTCCCAGAGTGACAACCGGGTCAGCACATCTTGCGCCAGCGCTTGCTGCAACTGCTGGATTACCTTGACCAGCCGTGGGGCCTGCTCAGGGCTCCCACTCCATTCACTCGATTGGTACAGGGCGCAGCAGGTGAATTTGTAGAGGGCTACCAGTTCTGCATCGGTGAGTGGTGCCTGGTGGTAACGGTGGGCAGGTTTAATCTGTCCCTGCTTGGTCGAGCAGTGCTGGCGTGGTTCCTTCTGCTCTTGCTGGCGTCCTAACTGATAGCGATGCCAGACTGCCCGCCGGTTGGCGAGCATCATCAACCGTACCAGCCGGTCTACCCGCCACGTCCAGGTACTGGTGACCTCGATTGGTGAGTTCCACCAGAGGGTGCGCAGCAACTCAAGGGTGTAGTGCGGTGGCATGGGGGCATTGCAAAAGCGGTGTAACTGTACGGCAAAGGCAAGGTAGTCCTTGCGGTCGATCATGAAGGCAGACATGGGAGTAGCTCCTTGAAATGCAAAAGGCCACCTGCAGTGAGGTGGCCTTGCTGGGGGGATCGGAATATCCGGATCATGGTGCTGGTGCGGATGATCCGGGTGATCGGGTGGAAACGTGATCGGCATGCATGTTATTGGACGATCGACGGTTCGTTATTGGTGATCCTGGCGTGTGTCGGGGAGATCCGCATCAAACAGGATGGCGTAGAGCGTGGAATCAATGCCGTTAACGGCATCGTGATGCGGGTAATAGGGCGGAGCGTCTCGGGAGCGCTCAAAGTAGTAGCCAAAGCAGCTGAGACACTCGCGTATCTCGATGGTGGAGCCCTGTAGCAAGGTCTCTTCAAAGTGCTTGGCATAACCCTCGTCGTCACGGGCCTTGGTGACGGCCTTTTCCAGCAATGCCAGCGCATCTTCGTTGCGGACGGCTGTCAGGCTATGGCGCAGCTTCTCGAGGGTTTCCTCCAGGGAATAAGGATTAGGTAATCGCATGGTGTTTGTCCCCTCTCGGCGCGGCTAATGGCGCAACTGATGCAACAGCGCATCAATGGCCTCGATACAGTCAGCCTGGGTGAGTTGATAGCCGTTAGGCAGGTGAGCCACGATAGCGGGCTCTGCCTGCATCTCGACGTTGTCTGCAAGCCAGCAGCGCAACTCGAGGAGGATATCGAGGGCAGAGAGGTGGTTTTTACCTGGGGTCTGGTTCATAGCTGACCTCTTTCGGCCAGCGAGACTACGCCCTCGGCACCAACCACCAGATGGTCGAGCAACCGGATATCAACCAGTGCCAAGGCCTCTTTGAGGGCCTGGGTAAAGACCCGGTCAGATTGACTGGGCTCCGGGTCACCGCTGGGGTGATTGTGCACCGCAATGATGGCCCCACTGTTGAGTAGCAAGGCCCGCTTGACCACTTCCCGTGGGTAGATGCTGGCGCTATCCAAGGTGCCACGAAACAGCTCCTCAAAGGCCACCACGCGATGCTGGGAGTCAAGGAACAGTGCCCCGAACACTTCGTGTTCTCGGTCCTGCAGCAGGGTTTGCAGCCGCTCTGAGGCCTCTGTAGTACTGGTGATGGCAGTGCCTTTGGCCAGGCGTTTGCGAGCAATCTGGTTGGCGATGCGCAGCAGGTCTTGCTCGGTCACCGGTTCAGTGACGACATAAGTGCCGGGGCATTCCCCGGCTTTGAGCTTGTGATAACGCATGGTGGTCTCCTGAAAAAGAAAGACCCCGACAGCGCGAGGCATACCGGGGCTAAATGCAGAGGTGTTGTTGGTTCAATTGGAGGGTAGTTCAGTGGGCCGTAGTGGTGACGCCTTCCCTGGTGGTGGGTTCCTGCTAAACTGGCATTAGTGGTTCGGGGACCTGTATGGTGAGCGGGATGGCCAGCGCCAGGCTCAAGCGTTCGGCCAGTACGTAAGCTGGACCTATGGTGTCGTAGTCAGCAACCCAGGTGGCCAGTGTCAGTCCGCTGGCCTCCATTGCTCGCAGGTAGACGCTGTAGCCCTGAACCGTCAGGCCACTGTCACGCACCACTTGCGCCTCACCATCCCGATTAATCGCTTCGAGCTCAACGGCTATCGGATGTTTGGGCATCGCGAGCCTCCTCTTGGGGTAAGGGGTCACTCTCCACACGATAACCGTGATGAGTGCAGGTACGCTGCAGGTCAGCCAGGAAACTTGCCAACACACGGGGTTGCTCGGTGAGAGACACCGGTCCTGCTTGGCTGCGCCAAAAACAACGACGTGTGGGGTCCACACAGATTTCATCCACGGGCTGGCTCATGGTGTGCCAGTCCTCGGCATTGGTGAGGGAGAGCAGTTGCCACTGCACGCCAGACCAACGCAGGTGCAGTGTGACGGTGCGGGCATGTGGGCTATCGGGAGTCAGGTGCAGCAACCAGCGCTGGCCACGGTGGCGCGGTTGTATCTTGGCCTTGGCGGCGACCAACCCCAACCATTGGCGCGAGGTGTGGGAGAGCGGCAGTTCGTTAGTCATCACACACCTCCTACTCCCCACAGACCGTAACGGTGAAGTACGCCATCCGGCAGTAGGCAACAAAGTTGGTCTGCCACAGACTGAATAACTCATGGGCCTCTGAGCGCTGGATAGGCCCCCATCCTTGCAAATAGTGTTCGTCATCCAGGAAGTTGAAATCGAGCTCCTTGCAGAGCTCGGCATCCTGCCCCAGTCCTTGATAGCTGAAGTCGGTGACGTAATCGAACAGCCAGCCATCAAGACCGCGTATCAGACGTATCTCGACGGGGTGAGCCCCTCCCTGCTCTGGGCTGTAGGTGGGGCTGCGAAAGTTGAAGGTGAGTTGGGTCAGGCGCTCGAGGTTGAGGCCGATGTGGGCGACCTCCTGGTTAAGTAACGCGAGCAGCGCTTGGGCAACGGGCAGGGCAAAGCCATCCCGGAAAAAGGGAATGATCATGGTGTACTCCTTGAACGGGTTAAGCGTCGCCGAACAGGTCGCGCATTGTTCTGGCAACACGGGCACGGATTTGGTCATCAATGAATGCGGCAATGCTAGCGAGTGCGGCACTCAGCACCGCAATGTCATCAGCGAGCCCCATTGGCAACACGTCAGGGATGGCATCGATGGGCGAGATAAAGTAGGCCAGCGCACTGTAAATCAGGAGCTTGGCCCAAAGCGGCAGGTCATCCTTCTGACTGGTGTAGTAGAGCAACAGGCAGGTCTCGATAAAGGGCCTACCGGCCCGTTTGGCAAAGGCCCAAAGTTTTTGCCAAAAGCCTGGGTGATCGAACGACTCGCATTCGGGGGGAATGCAGGGTGGCATAGTGTGTCTCCTTCACGGGTGGTGAATGGCGGAAATGAAAAGAGGAGGCAAAGGCCTCCTCTGGGATGAAATGGGCGTGAGCTACTGGTCCCACATCAAGCAGTCAAACTCGGGGGTATTGGTGGCGGGCAGCACAGAGGCCACCTCTTTGGTCGGCAGTGTGAGCTGCTTACCGTCAGCCGTCAAAATGCGGATCGACTTGGCCTTGCGCAGCTTGCCCCACATGTCGAAGAAATTGTTCTCACCGACACGGGACTGGGTCTGATAGGGCGCATCGTATTGGCTACCATCGACGATGATGGAGAAGGCTTGTCCTGCATAAGAGCCATACTCCTTGCCCTGTACGGTAGCCGCCATGCTGACCTTGCGGGTGTCATTACAGGCGATATAGAGATGGTTCTGCTCGTTGACCACCGCCGT
Source organism: Aeromonas sp. R5-4 (assembly GCF_040908215.1). Taxonomy (NCBI): domain Bacteria; kingdom Pseudomonadati; phylum Pseudomonadota; class Gammaproteobacteria; order Aeromonadales; family Aeromonadaceae; genus Aeromonas; species Aeromonas sp. R5-4. Next base: position 13,778 of record NZ_JBFODG010000018.1, read on the forward strand.
ATATTCGCTGGTGCCCTGACCCCAGCCACTGCTCCAGCGCCCGGCCTCACCATAGGCCAGGGCGTTATTGCACAGCAGGATGGCCGTCAACGTGATCCAAGAGTTTTTCATGGTTAATGCTCCTTATCCAACGTAGTAACCCAACACATTCTGTAAAAATCCGCCGGCAGCTATGTAGCCTACGACGCCCCCGATGAGCTGGGGACCGGCTTTCCAAAACAGCTTCTTCTTGAACATCTCTTGTGCGCCGTCAGCCAGCAGCAAATCAGGCTGAGTGAAGCGGCGAAAGAGTTCGCCAACTATCATCCCCAACGACGAGAACAGTGAGCCGAACACAAAGAACCAGATATGGCCCCATACCCCAAGTTGGGGTGAGCCTCCGGTCCAGAGGGAATGAATGGTGGCAGCCAGTAAAAAGACGGTGGCAATGATGGGGTAACGGATCATGATATTTCTCCTTTGGTAATATAGTGAGAGTGAAAAGAGCGTGAGTGATGGTCGAGCCAGCGAGGACAGCGGGCTACACGTCTTGCCTGGATGGCGACAAGAGCAGCCTTGATGGTCATCGTATTAGGCTGAAATCAAACTCTTAAGGTTGATGTTCGCCTTTTTAGGTCCTTATCGTCAATGGGTCCATGGTCAACCATAAGGGTTGACTGGAGGGGCTATGACAGACATCAACTTTGAACAGCTGGCCAAGAGCGTGGGTAAAGCGATTGCGCGCCAGCGCAACCAGGCTGGATTTACCCAGGAGCAGGTGGCTGAATATCTCAATATCGGGATGGAGGCCGTCTCCCGAATGGAGCGGGGTATCGTGGTGCCAACTGTAGTGCGGCTGGCGGAGCTCGCTCAGCTGTTTGGTTGTGAACTGGCGGACTTTTTGCGCGAGACCAGCAACCGTCCCACCGAGCAGGGCATTGTGTTGAGCCAGCAATTGGCACAACTTGATGATGCCGACCGGACCTTGCTGCTGGAAACCATTAATCGTCTTGTAACGCGATTAACCCAATCAAAGTAAATGAATAAGACAACGTCGATGGCATAAATCGCCTCACCCGGACTGACGTCAGCCAGTCCGGGTAAGGATGTTTATGCCGGTGGTATAAAGAGAAGAACAATTATTGTAGTAACGTGAGAGCCTGTTCCAGAGCTTGGGATTTGAGCTGAGCACCTTGGCCGAACCAGGCTGAATCAAGTCGATTATCCTGACTGCGTGCACGACGATGATGATCGACATATTCCGTGACAGCATTGACCAAACCCCATGCAGTATTTTTGGCACTGGCAAGGTCTGAGCCCATTCCTGCACCTTGGTAGAGTTCCTGTAATTTCTTGGTAGGACGGCTCAGTACAATGTTGCCGTCATCACCTGTCGGGTCATTAATCAGTTCACTGAAGAAGAGAATAGCTTCAGCAGGAGAGACTGAGCGATGACTCAGCTCATGTATATTACGTTGAAACAGGCCCCAGTTTGCTAAACCAAGACCGAGCATTTCCTTGACATGTTCCGGGTTGAATTTAGTTGAGTGGGGCACTTTAATTGCGTCGGCTTTATCATTGAGTGCCATCTGTAATGTATTATTACAAACCACCCGCAGAGAGGTAAATTGAGCTGTGGTACAGAGGGTGCCATCACAACTGGTCGCCAGCAATAAATAAGATTTCACTATGTCACCGCCGTTTAGTTTCATGCCCTGGCCCGTTTTGGCCAATGCCCACAACTTTCTTCCTCCTTTTAATACGCCTGCTGTTTCTAATTCAAACCCACCTGCTTGCACCAAATCCTGATAGAAATGCAATACCTCGTGAGGCTGTACCACATTGTAACGTTTGGAGACCACCGAGAGTGGAGCAAGCGTATCGGAGCGGTAAAGGACTTTACTCATCGTAAAGGGGCGGATATGCAGCGCATCTGAGGTGACATTGTAGAGTACATCGCTTTGTTCGATGGTCCAATCCATCCCGGCAGCTTGCTGCCAGATAACTAAAGACTGTTTTTCTGGTAATTGATTACCCAGTCCATGCCAAGGGGTTTGACCAGTGTAGGCCATTGTTTCAATCAAGTGCGCCATCTTTAATTCCTCTATGTATAAATCTCACAAAGGTTATATAGGGATGAATATATTTGGAGATGGATGCTCGCTTAGGTACTTCATGCTTTTTTGAATAATGCAAGCCTAAATAAGATGTTGAAGGGTTTTGCTATCTGCTATTTTTGCTACAGTAGCAAGATAATGGGAAATATCATCGCCTTTTGGGACGTTTTATCGCTGTAGGGACGTGGTTTGTTAGGGGGGGGGAGGGGCACTTTGTGCAAACGGCTGTGTGTCTTCTCGATCAAGATATACGGGCCAGGATAATAGCCTCATCATTCAGTCCCGTATGTCTAATCAATACCACTTACTATAGGCAATTCATTTCATCGTAATAATTCCCCCATTCATCAATAGCAGTGGAGATAAGCGCGAGTCTATTTTTCAGCGAAGCAAATTTATTGCTTGAATAGCCCTTTGGGAGAGCTGATGCTATAGCCTCATTGGTCCCAATACCATCTAGATGTATTTTTTCCCAACAAATGAGTGCGAGAATATGTTCTTCTATGTTGCTTTTTCGCCTCACATACTTATTTTTATTGAGGTTTCGCTTTAGTAATGGCCTTAGTTTTTCAATTTCTGGAGCCTCAATAAAGTCATTGCTGTTTATGTGGTAATAATTTTTGAATTTTTCAAATTGGTATTCATATTCATCAAAAGCTTCATGTATGTCTTCTTTTTTTGCATTGAAGTGACAACTTATCGCCAATGAGGAGATTGGTGAATTATCATCAATCTGTGGGTAGACATAAAATATCCCAGGTTTCAGTTTTTCTGGATAAAATGATAATGCGTGACTTAGCGGTGTGGGTTGAGCAGTATTGGCTTCAAGGGATGTACGAATGGGCTGGTTATCATCATGACTTCCTACTCGTCGTTTACTTAGTTGGTATTTTTTGGCATCTCTTATGTTTTTTAAAAAATCTTGTGGTGTCACAGCATTAATGATATCTGCAATTCTTAACCAATTCAGGTGGAAAAAATCACTGTTCAAGTAATTTATTGTTGTAATGAACTCAGGGTTGGATTTGAGATCTTTAATAAATAAAACAAGATTTTTATATATTGTTTTCTCTTCTTCTGAAAGCAATGCCAAACTTAATACTCGGTCATAAGAGAAGTTGCATTGTACCGAGTCCCAGAACTCAGAGGTGATTTTTAACTTTACAATATGTTCATCGTTAATTTCTGCATCGTGAAGCATGGAAATGATTTCGTTATTTATCTCTTTTAATGAATTTATTTCGTGTGGTTTATTCAATCTGGCGTGGTTGTAAATAACATAGAAGTTAATAAACTGCTCGGTAGCGTGAGCCAGTAGAGTATTAAAGTCTGCATGCGTAATACGTGCTTTCATTATGCCGCCCCTCCTAATGAGCCGTTACATCAACGAGATTATTACGCATTGTGTTTATTCTGTGTTGGAAGGAAATCACAGTTATTGGTTCTTTTTCAATAGACTGCGTCTATCAAGGTGCAAGTAGAACATGTTGTTGCCAAGGTAGAAATAGATGGCGCACCTCATACGAGGTTCGTCATGTCAACATTAAATTCTTTAAAAGAACCTCATGCTGCGGAAAAAAATGCGCTCCGTATGATGGCCTCGTACACATTAAACGGAGGAAATCACATGGCGATGCAAACGAGTGAAACAGGTGCTGCGACTCAACTGATGCAGGACGTAGACAGAATTATCCGACTGCCCGAGGTGAAACGCCTGACTGGGTACGGCCGCTCCACCATTTATAACCGCCTCAACCCCAAGTCCAAAGGCTACGACCCCGATTTTCCGCGCCCAGTCAGTCTCTCTCCCTTCGGTGCCGCTCGTGGGATAAAAGGGTGGCGCATGAGTGAGGTCATGCATTGGTGTGCAACGCGTCCTTATGTTGAGGCGCGCCATTCTTCGCTCGAGGGTTCAAAAAATGATTAATGAGAAAGGGGCGCTTATCTTTCGCGATCAGCCATCATTTACCGAGATCTTGGAAGCTGCCAACCAACTAGAATCTGAAGCCCAACGCGCAGCACTTGCTCCTGTAGGGTTTCCTGTATCTGCGTTGTCTGAGCAATTGCAGGCGGTCATCCGCGGTGTGAAGAAGCAAACGCAAGCTTCTGAGGAGCTCATCGGGTGCATGTTGATTGGCATGATGGTGCCTGCAGTTCATGATCTGTTTGTCATCACGCCCTTGGAGAACATGTCTTTCCCCCTTTCGGCCAGCATCATGGTCGTCGCGGGGTCTGGCGAGGGCAAGTCATCCGTTGCTAAATGTTTCCTGAAACCCATTCGTACACTCGAGAGTGATCTCGCCATGCAGTATCAAACAGAGATGGCCCAGTTTGCTGGCGAGCTGGAACATTGGGAGATCAAACATAAAGTACTGAAAAAAGGGTATCAGCGTGCCATTACACTGGGTGAGGAGGAAGGGGAATACAAGCGTCGCCTGGATGAGCATATGGCGCGCAAACCAACCAAGCCTGTCCAAAAACGCTTGCTGGTGAACGATCTGACGACGGCTGGGCTTTTGAAGCTCCTGGGGACGGGATGGCCCTCGCTCTTTTTATTCTCCGATGAGGCTGGCAGCATTCTGGATAACGAGCTATTCCACAAACCGCATTTACTCAACACGCTGTGGGATGAGCAGTGTATCAGGGTTGACCGCGGTGGTAGTCATGCTTCGTTCTCGATTGAGAATGCACGATTTAGCAGTTTGTTGATGACGCAGCCTGCATCGTTTAACCGCATGCTCAAACAACAGCGTGGCATTGCCATCACATCAGGTCTGTGTGCGCGTCTACTCATCTGCGCGCCTAAATCGACAATGGGAGAGCGGCTCATCGGCGATGCACAAGAGCAGCAAGATGAGGTTGAGCGCGCGGCGCTGGAGTGGTTTTACCAACGACAAGCAGCGCTTTTGATGCAATCGATGGCGCGTCGGGAGATAGGCCACGAGTATATCAGTCTGCAACTTTGTGCAGAGGCTAGAACCTTGCTTCGTGAAACCGCCAATGCTGTCACGTTGAGACTTGGTCCTCAGGGTGACCTTCGTCAGTACAACATTTTTGGTGCCAAGTACTTTGAACATGTCGCACGCATAGCCGGGGTTCTGGCAGCTTTCTGTACAGAAAACGTGGTGGTTTCTGCCGAGACTGTACAAGCGGCGATTACCATTGTGGATTATTTCTTAAAACAACATATTCACCTGATTGGTGATGATGTCATGCCGAGTATGCGTACTCATGCAGAAGAGTTAGACGCTTGGTTGAAAAAACGTGCAGGGAGCCAGATTTATTTTGAAATCCCTAAAAATGAAATTCTTCAAAAAGCGTTCGTAGAATTAAGAAGTGTGGCTGTGCTGGACAAGGCCATTAATGAGTTAACGGCAAAGAACAAGGTCTGTCTTCGCACGGAATATCGTCATCAAGGGCATAAACCAATAACGATGGTGTGCTATTACAATGTTGAAAATAAAACTTAACATCCTGATAAATATTCTGATGGAGGTACAATAGACTCCCTTCACACCGACTAAATGGCAGCTGGATGATAACGTGCCAAGCCATAAGGAAGTAAGCTCGAGATATTAATTTAAGGAACACTAACTATACAAGGGTAAGTTATTTTTGGATTCTCGGTCATATCGACAAGATCAACACTTGATTAACGTTTTTTGCTAGTAACTCAACTTGAGTTTGAGTCGTGAATATTGGTTTTTAATGTTATTGGTAGTTCACATTAACTAATGTCTAAGTTAACGTAATTTATTCGGCTACCTAATAAATAACTAAGATGAGCTGATTTACAGGTCATCTCATACATCACTCGATGCAACGATAGGCAGCATACGACTTACTCAATCAGTCATGATTGAATGAAGAGTCAACCTAATACGAGGAGGACATGACCACATGTCCTCATTCATCAGTAATATCAAAGCATGTAATAAGGAATAAACATGCCTAAGTATAGCCATAACCACGTCGACATTGATGCTATCCCGATCCTGCATAAACCAACGAAAGCGTTGCGTATGAAAAAGGCGTCCTCTATAACAAGAACGCTGAGCGAGATGTGTCATCAATCTATTTATTACCCACAACTACTCAAATTCATCGACTATCTGGCGCAGCGGGAGATTCCTCCTGCTCTATTTTCCAGTAAGATGGCGGGGGGTATTTACCCTCTTACCAAGGAGGGGGCGAGGCTATCAGGTATTATCACGCTTGCTGTGCAGGTGTACCTGCATCAGGAGTATTTTAATTTGGATCCCAAGTTGGCCTGCTTGTGTAATTTCGTCGTCAAGCATCAACTTCGTGAGATGATCATGGATGGTGGCACCAGCCAAGATGCGCAGGAGAAGCTGGATCTCAGGTATCAGCAGTTGATGTTGGAATTGAAGTCAGAAGTTATGCAGGGCAAGTGCGATACCTTCATGAAGGGGGCGCAGAGGAATACCGCATCACTGCGTCGCTACGTGAATGGGTTGTTTGGGCGCTATGCTCGTCTCCTGGTGCTGCGGGTCGATTTGTACTACAAAACAGAGTGCTTGGATGAGCTTTCTATTGAAGAGATCATCAAACACAAAAAAGCGTTGTTTAAAACCCGTGGTAAGGGGGTATTGGCTGCCAATTGGGTGGGGTATGTTTGTCGTTTGGAGTTTGCACCTCTAACAGGCTTTCATTTTCACTTGGCAGTTTTTATGAATGGAGCTCACTTCCAGCGCGATGTTTACTACGCAGATGCCATCATTAAGGAATGGTTGCGTATCACGGGCAACCGGGGCCGAGGGCATAATTGCAATCAGAAAAAGGCTGAGTATCGGGAGTGCGGGATTGGCATGGTTGGGCATGCCGAAAAGACGAAACGATGCTATTTACAAAAAGCCCTTGCTTATCTGACCAAATCAGAGCCTGCCGCCAGGCTGAAGCTCAAAAAAAACCGAACTTTCTTCAAAGGCAATCTTCCCAAGCACGTTACAGCACGAGGTAGGCCGCGATTGAAAGCGTAGGCTGTGATGAAAGTCTCTTCAGTTAATAAGACCGTGAAATGCATATTTCAATTCACGTTAAGTGAGATAGCAGCATGAGTCAGTTAGCTACCGCGGAATTTGTTATTGATTTTTAGTGAGTGTTAGAAGGATGTTTTTAGCTTTGTCTAAATACCGTTCGTGATAGATGAATAGTGGCTGGTCGTCAAGGAGTGAGGGTGGGTATCGTGTCCTGGTGAGGGTAGGTGTCATCATCAAAGGTGCTGTAATGCGTCAAGATGCATCTATTATATCTGAGATGTAGAGTCGGGTGGGTATAGTCATCAATGCTCACACCAAGGCATGTAAGTACTATATAGATGGATGTAATTTGCTCAGTATGGATGAGATGCATTAAATCAGAGTGGCATTTCAACAAGCCATTGCAACCCATGCGTGAAATGGTACTTTTTACCCGTGCGATATCTCTTGGCAATCAAAAGAAGTAGGTGACAACATTGGAGTGTTGATATAATTTGCTTTGATAATTAAATATTTTTTTCCTTTATTATCCAATCTATTGAGCGAGAGGCAATTGATGAGTGAATTTTTGAAAGTCTTGTTGAATGTGCGTAGTCTGCGAGCCGCACTGCGTGAGTTGTCCCTGGAACAGGTACAAGAAGCTCACGAGAAGATTGAAGCGATTTATCTGGAACGGTTGGAGCTGACAGAGAAAGAACAGGCAGCCCAAGCTGAGCATCGGCAAAAGCTGGCTGAATTCCAGGCGATGTTAGCGCAGGCAGGTATTGACCCGACTGAGTTGGTTGGCAGTACTCCAGCAGATGCAACTGCGACTAAAGCCAAACGAGCACCTCGTCCCCCGAAATACCGTTACGTTGAAAATGGTGTAGAGAAAACCTGGACCGGTCAGGGCCGTACACCCAAGTTCCTAGTCCAGCAACTGGAGCAAGGTCATCAGCTGGATGACTTCCTCATCTAAATAGACAAGGCCATGCCCTCACGATGTGGCCTTTCTGTTTACGTGGCGTTGTTGCCTAAATTGATGCAGCTTGAATGGAACTAACTGAGGACTTGGTGATCTGATCACCACCATCTCCTTCAAGTCTGCATCATGAGCACGTCGCTTCACCCCATCACCAACTGGCCTCAATACAACAAATCATTGATTAACCGTGGTTCACTCACCTTCTGGTTGATGCCGAGGCCATGAACAACTGGTTTCACCACGACCCCCATTATGGCCGGGGCCGCAGCCAACTCTACACTGACCAGACCATCTGTACCTTCCTGATGCTCAAGGGGATTTTCAGCCTCACTCTGCGAGCAACATAGGGACTACTCGACTCCCTGTTCGAGTTGATGAACGTACCGCTTTGTGCCCCCGATTACAGCTGTGTCAGCAAGCGAGCACGCACGGTGACAGTGGCTTATCGACTCAACCGGGCTGAAGGTATTTGGTGAAGGCGAGTGGAAGGTCAGAAAACACGGCGCCGAGAAGCGGCGAGTGTGGCGCAAGTTGCATCTGGCGGTAGACCCGGTGACCCACGATATCGTGGCGGCGAAAGTGTCGTTGGAAAATGTCCATGACGCCGAGGTGCTGCCAACCTTACTCAATCCACTGCGGTGCAAGCTGGGACGTGTTTATGCGGATGGCGCGTATGACAGCAAAGCCAGCCATCAGCTTATCTTGCGCAAAGGGGCAACAGCCTGTATCCCGCCTCGCAAAAGCGCGGGGTTATGGAAAAAAGGACACGCAAGAAATGACGCGGTGCTGGTGATGCGCAAGGAAGGGCTGGCGTACTGGAAGAAGATATCGGGGTATCACCGTCGCTCGCTGGCAGAGACTGCGATGTATCGATTCAAACAGTTGTTAGCGGGGAAAGTCAGTTTACGTAACCACAACGGCCAAGTGGGAGAAGTCATGGCGTATGTGAGCGCCATAAACAAGCTGAATACTCTGGGCATGCCTGTCAGAAAGCC
>NZ_JBFODG010000019.1:0-54041 GCF_040908215.1 Aeromonas sp. R5-4
GACCTGCACACCCGGCGGGTCGTGGGCTGGGCGATGTCTGATAAACCTGATGCAGAATTGGCAATCAAAGCACTGGAGATGGCCTATCAGCAGCGGGGTTGCCCATCCGGTGCGCTATTTCACTCCGACCAGGGCAGCCAATATGGCAGTCGGGCATTTCGGCAACGACTGTGGCGTTATCGCATAACCCAGAGCATGAGTCGGCGTGGCAACTGCTGGGATAACGCCCCGATGGAGCGATTGTTCAGAAGTCTTAAAACGGAGTGGGTTCCAGCTATGGGATACATGAGCGTGCGGGAGGCAAAGCGGGATATCAGTTACTACCTGATGGATTACAACAACTGGCGGCGTCCACATCAATACAATCACGGGATACCGCCAGCAAAAGCCGAGGTTCGGCCTAACCAAGTGTCCGGATTTAGTTGACCACTACAAGAGGGAAACATCATCAATACTTGGATACCTGACTGGGTCGATGTCCAATGTAATCCATCTGGGTAGTATGTCAGCCAATACCAGATGGCATACTGAATGGCACACCAAAAAGGCAACCAAAATAAAAAACCCAACCCAATCAATAGGTTGAGCTTAGCTTGTGGCGGAGAGACAGGGATTCGAACCCTGGGTGGCATTGCTGCCACAATTGATTTCGAGTCAATCCCGTTCGGCCACTCCGGCATCTCTCCGTGGGGAGAGATTTTTACCCAAGCTGGGCCGAGGATGCAATAAAAATTTCTTAGATATCAAATGGCTGAATCAGATATCTGGGAGCAGGCTCACAATGCGGCGCGTGCTGTTCGCGTTGCCAGACCACCCTGCATCCACCAGACATTAACCCTCTCGCACACCCGGCCATTATCCATATCGTGATATTGCCCCATTGCCATCAGGCGTCTCTTTTTCCTGCTTGGTGCTCAAATTTATGGGTGATGCCGATTTTGGCAGGTTTCCTATGTATCCCCACATCATTGCGAGTGCGCGGCAAGCTGGTAATCATGGGCTGATTGAGGAACAATCGCGCCATCCTGGCGGCTGTATTGATGATGTTCCGCCCAGATTGAACTGATGGATCTTATTATGCGATTGCCGAAACTCAAGCCCCTACCCTTAACGCCCGCCCTTTCCCTGCTGCTGGCAACGATCCTGCTATGCGCGGCGCCGGCAGAGGCCAAACGCTACCCGCTGCCAGCTGCCGGGAGTCGCCTCATCGGTGAGCTGGAGGATTACATCATCCAGCAGAATGAACATCTGGAACTGGTTGGCAAAAATACGCAAATTGGTTTTTTGGCGCTGCTTGAAGCAAATCCGGGTGTAGACCCCTATTTACCCAAGCCGGGCACCCGTTTGACGCTGCCCACCCAGATGCTGCTGCCTGATGTGCCTCGCGAGGGGATCGTCATCAATCTGCCCGAACTGCGCCTCTACTACTTCCCCAAAGGGAAGAATGAGGTCATCGTGCTGCCCATCGGGATTGGCGATATCGGCCGCGAAACACCCGAGATGACCACCACCGTCATCGAGAAGAATCCCAACCCGACTTGGGTACCCGGCCCCATGGTGCGCAAATCCTGGCTGGAGCAAAAAGGGATCACCCTGCCCGCCGTGGTGCCCCCCGGCCCGGAGAATCCCCTTGGCAAGTTCGCCATGCGCCTTGGCTATGGCAAGCGCGACTACCTGATCCACGGCACCAACAAGGATTTTGGCGTTGGCCTGCGGGTAAGTGCAGGCTGCATCCGGCTGCGACCTGACGATATCGAGGCCCTGTTCAAGATTGTGCCGATCGGCACGCCGGTGCGGGTCATCAATCAACCGGTCAAGGTCGCCATCGAACCGGATGGTCGGCGCTGGCTGGAGGTACACTCCCCGCTATCCCGCACCGAAGAGGAGCTTGAAAATGGCGCCCCGCTGATGTTATCACCGGCCATAGAGAGCTTTATCAGCGCACCTGACGTGATGCAGGATGAGGTGACGGCGGCGCTGGAGAACAAAAATGGCCTGCCCCGCCCCATCAGCAGCCAGCTTGTCAGTGGTTAAGTCACCAGCGCCCGAGTCGCACCGGAGTCACCTTTCCTCATGAAATACCTGCCTCTCATACTCATGGTGATCTGCCATCCCCTGTGGGCAAAAGACATCCTCTGGATGAACAATGGCGATCGTCTGACCGGTACCATCGAAGAGATTGGCGATGAATCGGTACGCATCTCTTTGCCCTATACCGGTGCCGTTACCGTCAAGCGGGATGCCATCAAGCGCTGGCGACTAGAGCATCAGGATAAACCCAAGGCGACCGCCAAAGGTGGATTCACCCTGTTCAAGGATGAGCAGGATGAACGCAAGGCCTGGCTCTGGACCGGTAGTGGCGATCTCAACATCAAGCTCAAACACAAGGACAAGCACACCAACAACGTCAACTTCAAGGGCAAGACCGAGTTGGCCAATCTGGACTGGCGCTACAGCTTCTCCGGAGAGTACTCCTACGAAACGTCTGACAGCGCCACCGATAACCACGACTACAAACTGAACCCGACCATTGACTACTTTTTCGATCAGCAGTGGTTTGTGCGCAGCTCGCTCAATGCCGAATATGACATGCTGGAAAGCAACTACCTCAGCCTCGACTATGGTACCGGGCCGGGTTACCGCTTCTGGAACGAGAAGCGCCGTCGGCTGGAGTTCGTAGCACAAGGGGGTCTGCGCAAGGCCTACTTCAGAGAAGAGAGCGGGATTGGGTTGCTCTTCAAAGGCAACCGGATCATCGACTACCCCTTTGCCAGCATGAACTGGGATTATCGCCAACCCATCCCGATATGGCGGGAAAAACTGGAGCTGTTCAGTCAGGGGCGCTATCTGCTCTATCTGGATCAACCCTCACCCTATATCACTCTGAATCGAGATGTGACCGGCAGCGTGGGCCTGCGCTACTACTTCAACGACCACCTGCGCCTCTCCTGGTCGAGCGAGATGGAGTGGGAAGATGGCGAAGTACATTTCGTCGGTCTCGAGCAAAAGTACAAAGAGACCGAATTCAGGCACCTGCTCAATCTGGGCGCCAGTTTCTGAGTCAACTGCAAACAGAAAGAGGAGCCAAGTTGGCTCCTCTTTCTGTTTTGGTCATCACCTGCCATGGCACTTCTCCGATGATGGAGCAGGCAACAGATGAGAAACCGGCCGTACGCTCAGATCAGTCCCCAAGCGGCAATCTGGTAGATCCATACCATCGCCAGCAGGGTGCCGACCAACCCCATGATAACGCCGATGCGCACCATCTGGTGACTCTCCACCAGACCGGTGGCGTGGGCCAGCGCATTGGGCGGGGTACTGATGGGCAGAGACATCCCGAGCGAAACCGAAATGGTAACCGCCAGGATCAGGGTATGACTGCCGCCCCACTCGGCCAACTCCGGCATGCTGACCGCCAGTGCCGCCACCAGTGGCAGCAGCAGATTGGCTGTTGCGGTATTGGACATAAAGTTGGCCATCACCACTGCCAGCAGACAGGCGCCGACCAGTACCGCCAGCGTGGAGTACTCGTGGAACGGAATATGGGTGATGAGCCGCTCGGCCAACCCGGAGTCCTCCAGCGCCAGCCCCAGCGCGATACCGCCCGATACCAGCCAGAGCACGTCGAGGGAGATCTTGTGCAGATCGTCCTTGGTGATGATGCCGGTGGTCAGGAACACCGCCACCGGGATCATGGCGACCACGTAGGAGCTCATGCCGTGCAGATCCCCCAGCAGCCAGAGCACTATGGTGGTGATAAAGGTGAGGTAGACCACCCAGGCACGAGGGGTCTGCATAAAGCGCCCCTCAATCTTGAGATCCATCCGCTTGAGGGTGCTCGGAAAAAAGCGCCCCAACAGAAACCAGCCAAGCAGCAACAGCAATACCACAAAGGGCACCGCAAACCCCATCCACTGGCCGAACGAGATGGCATGCTCGCCGGTCAAGTATTTGAGGGCCACTGCGTTGGGCGGAGTGCCGATGGGAGTGCCGATCCCGCCGAGGTTGGCCGCCAGCGGAATGGCCAGCACAAAGCCGATTTTGGCCGGATCCTTGTCGGGAAACGCCGCCAGCACCGGGGTAAGGATGGCAAGCATCATGGCGGTGGTGGCGGTATTGCTCATGAACATGGAGAAGGTGGCGGTGATCAACATCAGCCCCAGCATGACGATCCGGGGATCCTGACCGAACGGGCGCAGCAACACCCGCGCCAGATTGACGTCCAGATGGTATTTGGTCGCCGCAATGGCGAGGAAAAAACCGCCGAGAAACAGCATGATGACCGGCGAGGCAAAGGTCGCCATCACCTCGGTGGACTTGAGCAGCTCACCAAACCCCGGTTCAGCCTTGTCGGCAGTCATAAACCAGAGCCCCTTGTCGGAGAGCAGCAGCAGCTCCAGCACGATGATCAGCACTGAGGTAGCAAAGATAGGGATGGGCTCCAGGATCCAGCAGAGGGCGGCCAGCACGAAAATGGCCACGACCCGCTGCTCGATGACGGTGATCCCCTCCAGCGGGATCCAGTGGGTCGGGATCAGCAGGATGGTGAGGCTCAGCAGCAGTGGCAGAATAATCTTGTTATTGATGGGCACTATTGTCTCCAGGATCGGGAGTAAGAAGCCAATAGTGGCATAACATGCTATCGCCTCACGCGGCCAACTCGCCAAAATGAGAGCTGGCTAACTGCACGGCGCACCGTTTTGTGAGTCATATCAAGCTGGGGTCGGCGCACTATGGCTGACGCCTCAACCCTTGCAACAAACAGGCAAAAAAACGGGCCCGCTGTTCGTTGCACACGACAGCGGGCCCGTTTCACCATTCATGCCGATGAGGGGGCTCAGAAGTAGATGCGGGTCACCGACTCGATGACGCAACCCGGGCGGCGGATCCCTTCGATCTCAACCTTGATCTCTTTGAGCAACTCCAGCCCACCCTTGATGGGGGTGACCCGGGCAAGCTTGGTGCGGGCGCGGATGTTGCTGTCCACCTTGATGGGGTACGGGAAGCGCACCTGATCCAGCCCGAAGTTCACCACCATGCGGGCGGTCGGGAACTCGGGTGTGGCCTCGTCGACCGAGCCAGTCAACTGTGGCAGCAGCGCCAGGGTCAGGAAGCCGTGGGCGATGGTGGTCTTGAAGGGCGACTCGGCGGCCGCGCGCTCCGGATCGGTGTGGATCCACTGGTGATCCCCGGTCACTGCAGCAAACTGATCGATCATATGCTGGCTGACGTGCAGCCACTCGCCGACATGGGTCTCTTCACCGATGCGGGCCTGCAGAACGGCATAGAGCTCGGCCGCCTCGGCCGCCAGCTCAACAGCGGGTTCCTGAGCCACGGCAGGCTGACCGTTGGCTACTTGTGCCACGGTTGCTGCATCCTGTTGCTGCTCGCTCTGGGACTCGGCTTGCAAGTCCAGCACACGCCCCAGCAAAGGGTGAAGATGTGCCTTTTGCTGAAACTCACGCCAGTAGTCGCGGATCGCCGGAGAGAGCCAATCCTTGAGCTCAAAGGGGTGCTGCGCCAGAATTTCGCGCTTGCGCTTCAGAAAATCGACAACTTTCATCTACCGATCCCTATTTGATTCAATGCCTGTAAAGAGGTCTAACCAGTCCTATTTTATTAAAGTTTCAGCTGTAAGTGCAAAAAAATCTCGGCGTACACCTGTACCAAGGCGGAAGTAACTACTTAGACCATATAAACCAGCACGATCTGCCAATGAGGAAATCGATTGCCAAAGATGCCGCCAGCAGGGGAAATTCGCGGTGCTCATCATGAAAAAAGGCCCTCATCGGGCCTTGTAGTGGGGACTCAGCGCGCGCTCGACCAGCCGCTACGCAATCCCTCTTCATCCAGAAAGGACCAGGCGAGGATCCGGCTCACCTTGTTGCCCTGCGCCATGTCGATCACCCGTACCTGACGCGCCCCCACCCGGCTCAACGCCTTTTTCGCCCCCGGCAGGTTCTCTTTTTTCGACACCAGCGAGCTGAACCAGAGACACTGAGTGGCAAACTCCTTGCTCTGGGCAATCATGTTGGCCAGAAACGCCGCCTCGCCCCCTTCGCACCAGAGCTCGGCCTTCTGGCCGCCGAAGTTGAGCACAGGAGCGCCTGTAACCTCCTTGCCCAGATTGCGCAGCTTGCGCTCCGTCCCCTTGCTCGCCTCTTCCAGCGACGCATGGAACGGTGGATTGCACAGCGTCAGGGCAAAGCGATCCTTCGGCCCTATGATGCCGCGAAACACATGGTTGGGGTTACCCTGCAAACGACACTCAATCTGGTTGCCGAGTCCGTTGCTCTTGGCCAGCAGGGTGGCCGCCTTGACCGAGACCGGATCGATATCCGATCCCACAAAACGCCAGCCATATTCGCGGCAGCCGAGCAGCGGATAGATGCAGTTTGCCCCCACCCCGATATCCAGCACCCTCACCCCCTTGCCGGTAGGGAGCTGGCCTGCGCTCTCGGCCAACAGGTCGGCCGCCCAGTGCAGGTAGTCCACCCGTCCCGGGATGGGTGGGCAGAGGTAACCGGCAGGCAAGTCCCAGTGGGCAATCCCGTAGTGATGGGCCAGCAGGGCGCGATTGAGGGTCTTCACTGCATCGGGATTGGCAAAATCGATGGTGCGGGTGCCGTAGTCATTGATAAAGACGTGGGCAGCCAACTCGGGAGTTCGCAGGCAGAGCGCCTCAAAATCGTAACCCGCCTGATGGCGATTACGGGAGTGAAGTCCGGATTTACGGTCGCCCGACTTGGGGCCACCGGCTGATGGGATGCGGGGTTTCATGCTGAGCCTGCCGAAGAAAACGGGCCCACACTATAGTGATTTGACTCGGGAAAGTCTAAACGAGGGCAATAAAAAACCGGGCTATCTGGCCCGGTCCAAGTGAGGTTGGAAAAACAGTCCGTACTGCGAGCCGTTTGTCCAGCCTGACTCAGATATCGATCCGGCGAGCTTGCCAGAACTTGTTGCGCCAATATTGGCTATCCAGCTTGGAGCGCGTCACACCGGCTCGGGTCGAGGCGTGGATGAATTCGCCATTGCCGACATAGATACCAACGTGGTTGAGACGACGATTGATTTTGAAGAAGACCAGGTCACCCTCGACCAGATCCTGCTTGGAAACGCGCGTCCCTTCGTGGACTTGGGAGCGGGTATCGCGGGGTAATTCGATACCGACGGCATTGCGGAACACTTCACGGGCAAAGGCGGAACAGTCGATACCGCGCTGGCTGCTGCCACCCATCCGGTACGGAACGCCACGCCACTCTTTATATACAGTCAGGATTTCATTCACATCGGGTGTCTGGGAAGCTTCCGGTTCTATGACAGGTTCAACCATGGAAACTTCGATCTTGCTCGCGACCTCGGGTTGGGGTGCCGAGGCACAACCCACCATTCCGAGCGCGACCAGCAGTAGCATCAGGTGGCGCAATCCTTTATCCCCGCTAAATAGTAAATCTTGTTAAAATACGGCCCCAAAGGGCAATTTATAAGGCAACAGCATCCGACTATATCCAAGAATTCTATCGAGGCAAGTGAAAATCCCTATCAAGCTCACATTTTTGCAAGGAAATGCACGATTTTTCATAATTAATGTGATCATGCACAAACAATATACAATCGCCAAGAGAGCCTTGGGCCTCATAGATAACTGGCTTTTATCCCTGCTTCAGCACCTTTTTAAAGTGAAAAATCATGATCGAAACCGATCTTTTTTTGTTAAAACCGACCAGGGTATGCCAGGAACTGCTTGCTCAATTGCCTGAATGGCTGTCAACCGATGAGCAGCATATCTGGCAAGCCATGACCCATCCTGAACGGCGTCAGGAATATCTGGTGAGCCGCGCCCTTCTGCGCCAGCTATTGGCCGAGCGGCTGCAACAACCTGCTGCCAGGCTGCAATTTTGCAACGGCCCCCAGGGCAAGCCCCGACTACATGATGATGCTTGGCAGTTCAATCTGAGCCACAGTGGCTGCTGGCTGGTGTTGGCGCTCTGCCCGCATGGGCCGCTTGGGGTGGATATCGAACTGGGCAAACGGCGGCATCATCCCCTCCCCTTGGCCCGCCGGTTTTATGCACAGAGTGAATATGAGTGGCTCTGCGCACTGCCTGCCCAAGAGCAGGAGAGTGCCTTCTACCGGCTCTGGTCGCGCAAGGAGGCGGTACTGAAAGCCCACGGTGGCGGCATAGCGGCGGGACTGGAGAAGGTGCGGTTTCTCCCGGAGGAAGGATGGCGACTCGACAACCTGCTCGATGACACCCCTTATCAGGTACAGGATTGGCCCTTTGCCAACGGCTGGCTCAGTCTCGCAACGACGGCAGCCCCTGTGACCTTTTACCGGCTGGATGAGCGCTTGAATTGCCACTCGCTTAACCCCATGTTACTTAACACCCTTTCTGAAGAGTCCAACTCATGATCGTCGACATTACTTCCCAGAATTTTCACGCTGAACTTATCGATGCGTCCATGAAGAAACCGGTCGTCATCTATTTCCATGCTCCGCAGATGCCGGAGTGTCAGGGGATGACACCGCTGATCGAATCACTGGTTGGGCCCGCCAATGAGCAGGTCACCCTGGCCAAGGTGGATATGAACGATCCCCAGCTGCAACCGCTGGCTAGCCAGCTCGGCCTGCGCGCCCTGCCAGCACTGGTGCTGTTCCATCAAGGTCGCCCTGACGAACAGGGGATCATCGAAGGGCCGCAGGATGAAGCCACCCTGCGCCAGTATTTCGCCGCCTTCGCCCCCAAAGCAGAGGAAGAGTTGCTGGCCAAGGGGCAACAGGCACTGGCTGACGAGCAGCCCAGCACCGCCTATGCCCATCTGACCAAGGCACACCAGCTGGCTCCTAAACGCCACGACATCAGCCTGTGGCTCATTCAAGCTGCGCTCGACCTCAACCTGCTGGATGAAGCGCAGGAGCGCCTCGACACCATCCCGATGGCGGCGCAGGATGGTCACTTCCATACCCTGAGCTCACGGCTGGCGCTGGCCCTGCAAGCGGCAGACAGCCCGGAACTGCGCGCGCTGGAAGCCCGTCATGCAGAACAGCCTGATGATTTTGCCCTGACTCAGGAGCTGGCGGTGCAATACAACCAGGCTGGTCGTCAGGAAGAGGCGTTGGGACTGCTGCTGGAGATCCTCAAGCGGGACTTGGCATTCGGCGATGCCAGAAAGACCTATCTCGATATTCTAGCAACCATGGGCAGCACACCGGCGGCACAGAGCTACCGTCGCAAACTCTACAGTCTGCTCTACTGATCGGAATCGAACTGGCTGGAAATGATGGGGGAATGCCGGGAGACCGGCATGACCTCATGGGTCAAGTACGAAGAAGGTATTGTGGAAATAAGTTGCTGTGGAAATAGTGGAGATAAGGTGAATTTCAGGCAAAAAAAAATGGCGCAAAACTGCGCCATTTTTTTCGCATGGATTACTTCTTGTAGGAAGTAGCCATGTTGTCGATGCGCTGGTTAGCACGCATAGCTTCTTGCTTGGCTTCGGCAACATCAGCAGCGATTTTGGACTGATCAGCACGAACTGCGCTAACATCTTGAGCCAGTTGGTCAACTTTGTTAGACAGATTCTGAACGGAAGTTTCCAGTTCGCTGGTGTTTGCACAACCGCCCAGCAGAGCGGACAGACCAACAACACCTACCAACAACAATTTTTTCATTTTTAAAGCTCCCTTGAACTCGCCAGACGTTTAGCAAGCGGCGTGATTATGGCACAAAAAAATCCTACTTTGCATAGTCCCCACCACAGATAAATGCATTAAAACCCTCATTTTTTTTTGAATGAACAGTTTTTGTCCAGATTCGTCTAAAAAATGAGTGCCGTGTGGTGGGGGCACGGACAAAGGTTAACCAAATTTTTGCCTTATTACAATTTCGTATGAGGCTCAGGCAGTACGTTCTGACAACAATTGACGATATTGCACCAGATCCTCGATGGTCAGCACCGGCATCTGGTGCTTGCGACCGAACGCAACCAGATCTGGCAGACGCGCCATCGAGCCATCTTCTTTGGTCAATTCACACAACACACCAAACGGTTTGAGGCCAGCCAGCTGCATCAGATCGACCGTCGCTTCGGTATGACCCCGACGGGTAAGCACCCCACCGGTTCGCGCCCGCAGCGGGAAAACATGACCCGGGCGATGCAGATCGCCCGGCTTTGCGCCGTCAGCGATGGCTGCGCGGATGGTGGTGATGCGATCAGCCGCCGAGACACCGGTCGTGACCCCCTGCGCCGCTTCGATGGTCACGGTAAAGGCGGTCTGGTAGTGGCTGGAGTTGGCCTCCACCATCATCGGCAGTTCCAGCTGGCGAACCCGCTCGTCGGGCAGGCAGAGGCAGACGATGCCGGAGCACTCGCGGATCATCAGCGCCATCTGTTCATTGGTCATGGATTCGGCGGCGAAAATGAGGTCGCCCTCGTTCTCCCGATCTTCATCGTCGGCCACCAGCACGCCGCATCCGGCACGCAAGGCAGACAGCGCCGCTTCGACACGGGCAACGGGATCACCGAATTCACTGAGTAGAGACTGATTCATGGTAAAACTCCTAAACAAGACAAGGACCAGAATCAGGGCATGGAAAGGCAGACAGAGATGGGCATGCAGCGGCCAGCCCACAAGGGCTAACACGGCAAGGTCTGTCTTATCCTCTTTCATCCGGACTATGACCGTCGGCTCCGGCATCTCACCGGATCTGCTGACCCCGACCTAGCAATCAGCCGGGTCGGGCGCTCGCGGGCTCCCCGAGTCAATCGGGATACCGCCGGTGGGGAATTGCACCCCGCCCTGAGAATAAGCGCAGACAGCCTAAAGAAAAACGGTTGCAGATACCAGCCAAAATCCCCCGCAGGCTGAAAAGCGTTTCAACATTGCGCCCGGGATCCCGCTCTGCGGCCCGCTCGCCAGCACGAGAGGCCATGACTGGCGAATTTCTTTATGGCGCGGATCGGTTTATGGCATAGTTCCCGAAACAAAAAAACAGGGCCCGAAAAGAGAGCCTGAACAACGCTGCCGGCGCAGACAGCAGCGCCAACACCACAAACGGAAAATGACAGAGATGGAAAAGAAAATACTGCTCACGGATTGCCCGGATGCCAAAGGGCTCATCGCCAAGATCACCAACATCTGCTACAAGCACCAGCTCAACATCATCAAGAACGATGAGTTTGTGGATCACGAGAATGGCCGCTTCTTTATGCGTACCGAGCTGGAGGGGCGCTTCAACGACGAGACCCTGCTGGCCGACCTCGATGATGCCCTGCCCACCGGCGCCCAGCGCCGTCTGGTCAAGGCGGGCAAGAAGCGTATCGTCATTCTGGTGACCAAAGAGACCCACTGCCTCGGCGATATTCTGATGAAGAACTACGCGGGCGCGCTGGATATGGATATCGTCGCGGTGATCGGCAACTACGACACCCTGGCCGAGCTCACCGGCAAGTTCGATATCCCGTTCCACACCGTCAGTCACGATGATCTGAGCCGGACCGAACATGAAGAGCAGGTTCGCGCCATTATCGACAGCTATGAGCCTGACTATGTGATCCTGGCCAAGTACATGCGGGTGCTGACCCCGAGCTTCGTCGAGGCCTATCCGCGCAAGATCCTCAACATCCACCACTCCTTCCTGCCCGCCTTCATCGGTGCCCGCCCCTACCGGCAGGCGTTTGATCGCGGCGTCAAACTGATCGGTGCCACCGCCCACTTCGTGACCGACGATCTGGATGAAGGCCCCATTGTCGAACAGGACGTGATCCACGTCGGTCACGCCTTCAGTGCGGACGACATGGCCAAGGCGGGTCGGGATGTGGAGAAATCGGTGCTGAGCCGCGCGCTGGAGCTGGTACTGAACGAACGGGTGTTCGTCTACGGCAACAAGACGGTGGTCTTCAAGTAATTCGCCCACACGGCCCATATGCAAACGCCAGAAACAACAACGGCTCCCGCGGGAGCCGTTGTTGTTTCTACATCATGTGTCAGAGCGGCAGATCGTTTACCGTCACCGCGCCCTTCTCCAGCTTCAGCTCGGAGGTCAGCGCTTGCTTGTCGGCCTTCAGATAACCCATCAGGGTCAGCTGATCGAGCATGGGGGCCAGTTGCGGCACTGCCTTGCCCAGCTTGTCGCTGAGGCTGGCATGCAGCACGCCGGAGAGGGCCTGCATGCCCGCGTCGCTGTTGAACAGCTGCTCCAGCGAGGTGGAGGCCAGCTTCACGTCCCCCTTCATGGTCACCGCCTCACCGTTGAGCTTGGCGCTGAGATCGGCCAGCTCCAGGGTCGCACCACGTTTGAGCATCTTGTCCAGCGCCTGCTGGATGGCTGCATCTTCAACCCCCTTGCCACCGGCGGCCTGCAGCCCCTGATACCCTTCCAGATCCAGACCGTTGAGGTTGAGCGCCAACTTGCTGTCGGTCACCGCCAGGGTGTCGGTCTCGTTCTCCAGATCCAGCTTGGCAATTTTCATCTGATAGCTGCTGGAGAGGGTCTGGGCATCATCACCGGTCAGCTGAGTCTCGGTTGTCATCCCCTGCAGGGCGACCTTGACGCTGTCAGGCAGTTGTACCGTGAGGGCCGAGAGGGTCATCTCGCTCTGGGGCGAGAGGAGCACACCGCTGATCTCGGCAATGTCGGCACTCCCTTTCAGGTCGGCCAGCACCAAGTCCATCTTGCTCTGCTCTTCATGGACCGTCATCCCCTGCCAGGTCATAGTGAGGTGACCATTCCCCTCCAGATTGCCGTGGAACTCACCGCTCAGGGGCAGGAAGCTGAACTCGTCCAGCCCCTGTTTGATCTTGAATTCATTGGCCCAGAAACGGCTGCTGTTACCCTGGGTCCAGAGACTGGTGACCGACTCCAGACCGAGTTCCCACTGCTCCATACCCAGTGCGGTAAAGACCGGAGCCAAAGTGCCGTTATGGGTATCGAGCAGAAAGTGGCTCTTGATATAGAGCGGCAGGATCTGGCTCTTGACCACCAGTTGCAGCTCGATGGGCTGACTGCCCTCCAGCTCGCTGTCGATGGCAGCCAGCTCCTCCGGCGTCACCACGACCTTCAGGATCCCGTCACGGGTGAAGAGGTTGCTGCTACCCGGCTGCCACTGCATGTCGATACCGGTCTCTTGCTCTACCTTGGCGATCTGCTCCGCCATGATGTTGTCGAAGCTGTTGCCCGTGTACCAGCACGCAGCCAGACCACCACCTACCAGTGCCGCACCCACGGCGAGGGCCACTATCTTTTTCATATATCCATGTGTCTCCAGGGAGTTGTCACTGCACTCTACGGGGCGGACTCGGGGCTAGGCAAGTCCAATCAAATGGCGAGTCCACTTTCTTGCGGCTCGCCACAACATCACAACAAGGGGCTGAAGAGATAGAAGATGTTCTCCATCGCCTTCTTGTACCAGGGGCGGGCCTGCCATTGGGCCAAGGTCATAGGGGTGGCTTCCGCCATATAGCCCTGTACCAACCGGGTCATCTGGGCCACGAACGAGGGGTTGTCCACCAGCAGGGTCACCTCGAAGTTGAGCCAGAGGCTGCGCCGATCCAGATTGACCGTCCCCACCAGCGCGAAGTCATCATCCACCAGCACGCTCTTGGTATGGAGCAGACCGGCATCGTAGCGGTAGATCTCCACCCCGGCCGCCAGCAGCTCCTCCATAAAGGCGTTGCAGGCGTAATTGGCCATGATGGAGTCGTTGCGTGCCGGCAACACCAGCTGCACCTGCACTCCGCGCGCTGCTGCCGAACTGAGTGCGGCCGCCAGCGGATCGTCGGGTACAAAGTAAGGGGTCGTCAGCACCAGATGGCTGCGTGCCTGATAGATGGCCAGCAGCAGGCTCTGCTGGATGCAGTCGCCGCCGACGAAGGGGCCGGACGGGATCAGCTGGGCGCGGTAGTTGGTCTGGGGCCAGGCTTCCGGCTCATGCTGCAGACTGTCGAGCAGCCGCTCGCCGGTCTCCATCTCCCAATCCCAGACGAAGATCGACCACATCAGCGGCACCATGGGCCCCTGCACCCGGATCATAATGTCGACCCACTGGCCGACTCCAGCATCCTGCTTGAAGAAACGGGGATCCACCATGTTCATGGAGCCGGTGTAACCCACCCTGTCATCGATCACCACCAGCTTGCGGTGCATCCGCAGATCCTGACGCTGGAACAGAATGCGCCAGGCGCCGACCGGCAGCACCTCCACCAGCTTGACCCCCGCCTTGCGCAGCTTTTTGGGCCAGTGGGAGCGGAAGAACTGCTTGCTGCCCACCGAATCGAGCAGCAAGCGACAATCCACGCCGCGTTGCGCCACTTCAATCAGCGCCTCGCACACCTCGTCGGCATCGCCGCCCGGATGCCAGATGTAGAATTCCAGATAGCAGGAGAGCGTCGAGCGACGGATATCCTGGGCAATCTCGCGCAAGATCCAGTCCGGCTTGTTGAGCAAGGTCATGCGGTTGCCGGAGAGCATCGGCATGGCGAGCCGTCCCTGGATCAGATCGTGCAGCGGCTGTGCCTTGGCGCCCACTTCGCAGCAGTGCTGCGGGAACAGACGGGCCAGTTGACGGATCCAGATGGCATAAGGGCGATACATGGCCTGGGCGCGCTCGGCACGGCGGCGCCCCAGCTTTATTTCACCAAACAGCACATAGAAGCCCACCCCGGCAAACGGAATGGCATAGATCAGCGCCAGCCAGGCCAGCGACACCCCGATGGGACGGCGTTTCATCACCACCCGAAACGACACACCGGTGACAATCACGGTATGAAAAAGCAGTAGCAGCCAACCCAGAAAACGGGAAAACAGCAGTTGAAGATCGTGTTCCAGACCGTTAAACAACGGGGACTCCTTCTAATCGACAAACAGCGCGGTGGGCAGACCCCAACCGGCCGGGATGGTATGCTGTAAGGCAAATCCATTCTATCAGGTCGCACGCATGATCCTGCAATCTATGCTGCTCAGCCTGGCCATGCTAGGCCAAGGCTCATATGACATCAATGAGCAACAGATAAACCAGTACCTGCAATCTCAGGTGCAAGTCGATAAACAGCTGGAGCTGCCGGGCATCATCAAGGCCCATGTGACGCTTGAGCAGAGCGACGTCCTGATCGGTCGCCAACGCCCCGATACCGCCCGGGTCTATGGCAAGGGCAAGCTCAAAATCGCCCTGCCAGACAATACCGAATATGACGCCCGCCTGCAGATGACCTATGAGGCGAGACCCCGCTATGACAAGAGCCAGAGCGCGCTGTTTCTCGATAACATGAAGCTGGTGGAGTACAAGCTGGAGCCGGAGGCGGCCGAGAAGAAGTTCGGGCTGATGCTCAACATGCTGCTGCAGAGCATGGAGAAGCGGCTCGAGACCAAACCGGTCTATAAACTCAATGACAAGGATCCGGATCAGGCCTGGCTGAAGGAGAATCTGCTGGGGCTGGAGCTGTCACCGGGCAAGATCCACCTGCTGACCAAACCGCGCTAAACCGCTCAATTCAGGAGGGGCTGGGTGGTATCCCGTACCAGCAGCTCCACCTGATAACCCTGCTGCTGCTGCCGCTCGTAGAGGGAGAAAAGCGACCCGCTCAATTGATTGAGGGGCATATCGGCAAACCCGGCCTTGAGATAGAAAGGCTTCTCGAAGGGCAGCGCCTGACAGACCACAGGTTTGTCCAACAGACCGTGGCAGGCGTGCTGCAACAGCCGAGATCCCAATCCCAGCGACTGGTAATGGGGCAACAGGCGAAAGCCGCACAGATGGTAAAACTCCTCCTCGTCCCGCAACCGTACCGCCCCCACCAGCCAGTGAGCATCACGCACGACAAAGATCCGCTCGGCCAGATCCGGCACATAGTGGGAAAACGTCGTCTCGTAATAGTCCCTGATAAGGGAGAGGTCGGCGTCGCAGTACTCTTCGAAAGTGAGTTCCATCGCCAGCTTGCTTGTCACAGACAAATCCTTTGATAATCAGTTATTAGTGCCAGATACGGTGCGCTAATCCGACCACATGACGCCAGCACGATAGCATGCCTTTCGTCAACAAAAAAGCGGACGTCGTGGGTAGCTTGCTTACCCGGTGGAAGAGGCCATTACCCACCGCCTGACGGCCAAAACCGTGCTTTATGATGACAATCCTTTATTGCGGCGGATACTTTGATCCCGGTCACCGAATCGGATCATTTGCCCCCTGTTGGCCGCTTGTTCTGCCCTCGTCATGATGCTTTACTCAACATGGTCATCACAAGAAGGAGTATCAGGGTTGAAAGCATGGATGCTGGCAGGCCATATGTTGTTGATCCCCCTGAGCGGATGGAGCCAGACTCCCCCCCCCGCGGAGGTGATCTTCCTGACCGCCGCTCCCTCCCCCTTGCGTCCGAGCAAAGATGCCACTCCCGCCTCACAACCCGACACCGCTCAAACAGCGGCAGTCGCCACCAACGGCAAGAAGCAGATCCAGGTCTATAAATCGGTGCAACAGAACGGGGTGGTTCGCTACTCCGACATGGCGCCCGAACAAGGCCATTACGAGCTGCTGCTGTTCAACGACTGCTTCGCCTGCGACCCCAAATCCAGCGTCAACTGGCAGACCACAGGGCTGTTTCTCTATGACTATGCCAGCACCATCAAGGCGGCCGCCAAAACCTATCAGGTTGAGCCTGCGCTGATCCGGGCGCTGATCCATGCTGAATCCGCTTTTAATCCGCTGGCGGTCTCCCGCAAGGGGGCGATGGGGCTGACCCAGCTGATGCCCGCCACAGCGCGGGAGTTGGGGGTCGGCAATGCCTTGCTGGCGGAGCAGAATATCTTCGGCGGGGTGAAATACCTGGCGGGACTGCTCAAGCAATATGATGGCAACGTGGCGCTGGCGACCGCGGCCTACAACGCCGGCGCGGGCGCCGTACAAAAACATGGCGGTATCCCGCCCTATGCGGAAACCCGTGCCTATGTGGAGCGCGTCCAGCTCCTCCACCTGCGCTACAAAGAGATGCTGCAGGCCAAAGGGCTCTGAGGTTAGCCTCGGGTAATGCTCTTTTCTTGCCCCTACAGAAACAAAAAACACGCCCGCAGGCGTGTCGATACCACACTTTGTTTCGCAAATGATTACTTCTGCTCAGTCGCCACCAGGCGATAAGCCAGCGCACCCAGAATGGCACCGACAATCGGGGCAACCCAGAACAGCCACAGCTGACCGATAGCCCAGTCACCGACAAACAGCGCAACACCGGTACTGCGGGCCGGGTTGACCGAGGTATTGGTCACCGGAATGCTGACGAGGTGGATCAGGGTCAGGCACAGACCGATGGCGATCGGCGCGAAACCGGCAGGCGCACGGCTATCGGTGGCGCCCATGATGACGAACAGGAAGAAACCGGTCATCACCATTTCGCATACGAGTGCGGCAGTCAGACTGTAACCACCCGGAGAGTGCTCACCGTAGCCGTTGGAAGCAAAACCGGCAGAGAGATCAAACCCGGCCTGACCGCTGGCAATCACGTAAAGCACGGCAGCAGCGGCAATGCCACCCAACACTTGCGCCACGATATACGGCAGTACACCGGATGCCGGAAAACGACCACCCGCCCACAGACCGACGGTCACGGCCGGATTGAGGTGGCAACCGGAGATGTGGCCGATGGCAAACGCCATGGTCAGCACGGTCAGACCGAAAGCCAGCGAGACCCCCAGCAGACCAATCCCGACGTGAGGGAAGGCAGCAGCCAGCACGGCACTGCCGCACCCGCCCAATACCAGCCAGAAAGTGCCCATAAACTCAGCAGCAACAGGTTTCACATTATTTCTCCCATTTGAGATAACACCGAACAAGACCCGAGAAGGGCCCATGCTTGAACAAGCGCAGCATTATGGGAGTGTGAGTCCAGATTGCGAACCCGGCAGGCAGGGCTCACTGAATGTGATATTCGTCACAATTGGTTGATTAGATAAGGGATTTATCATTAAGACAGCTGGCTGCACGTCTCATGCCCAAGGGCGTCATGCGACAACTTGTGACACCATTTAGCTCGAGTGCTCATCCCTTGAGCGATAAAAACGGAGGCGTGGTCAGTCTCCTGTCGGGGCAAAACGGCTGACAACCTGCCCCTGATGCTCAATCCACTCCATAAACATGGCGACGGGTCGGGCATAGACCTGACCATCCTGCTCGGATTGATAAATGACCAGCTGCTCCTGGGTTTCGGTATGCAGAGCCAAGGCAAGCACTTGATAGTAACCCCCCTTGAAGTGGCGATAGCGGCCAGGAACGGGTGCTTGCATGGGAAAACCTCGCAGAAGTGAACGCCGATGAGCGAACCACATAAAGATGACACCATGAGTGCCATTCAACTCATCGAAAAGGGGGACGAAGACGATTTTTTACACAAGCCAATCGTGCCACAGGATCCGGATATTGCAACACAGTCAGGCAGCTTTGTTAATTCGTTCCCCATGTTTCACTAGTTAACCTTGGTTAGCACCAAAGATCGTGCTGAATTTAACGTTCTAGCAACCCTGTTTTAGGGCTAAAAATCAGGGAATTCTTCTAAAAAGAGGATTGTTCTAGCATTCAATTCTGTGAAGAATAGGGGAAAAGAAATTTGATACTAAAAATCGCCTTTTTCGCCAACGCGTCCCTGTGGGGAAGGAATCACACTCACCATGTTCACAATCGACAAGTCGCACAAGCTCGACGATGTCTGCTATGACATCCGCGGCCCGGTGCATAAAGAGGCTCGCCGTCTCGAAGACGAAGGCCACCGCATTCTCAAGCTCAACATCGGCAACCCGGCCCCGTTCGGCTTTGATGCGCCGGAAGAGATCATCAAGGATGTGATCCTCAACATGCCGCTGAGCCAGGGCTACTGCGACTCCAAGGGGCTCTTCTCTGCCCGTAAAGCGGTGATGCAGTACTACCAGCAAAAAGGGATGCGCAAGGTCGATATCGATGACATCTATATCGGCAATGGCGCCAGCGAGCTGATCGTGATGGCGATGCAGGCGCTGCTCAACAATGGCGACGAGATGTTGGTGCCCTCCCCCGACTACCCGCTCTGGACCGCCGCCGTCACTCTCTCCGGTGGCCATGCGGTGCACTATCGCTGCGACGAAGGGGCTGACTGGTATCCGGATCTCGACGACATCCGCGCCCGCATCACCCCGCGCACCCGCGGCCTGGTGCTGATCAACCCCAACAACCCGACCGGTGCCGTTTACGGCAGCGAGTTCCTGCTGGAGGTGATCGAAATCGCCCGCCAGCACAATCTCATCATCTTCGCCGACGAGATCTACGACAAGATCCTCTACGACGATATCTCCCACACCAGCGTCTGCACCCTGTGCGACGATGTGATGGTGGTGACCTTCAACGGCCTCTCCAAGGCCTACCGTGCCTGCGGCTTCCGTCAGGGCTGGATGGTCATCACCGGTCCCAAGGGCCGTGCCCGCGGTTACATTGAAGGGCTGGAGATGCTGGCCTCCATGCGGCTGTGCGCCAACGTGCCGATGCAGCACGCCATCCAGACTGCGCTTGGCGGCTACCAGAGCATCAACGAGCTGATCCTGCCGGGCGGCCGCCTGCGCAAGCAGCGGGACAAGGCGTGGGAGCTCTTGAACGAGATCCCCGGGGTCTCCTGCGTCAAACCCAAGGGGGCGCTCTACATGTTCCCGCGCCTCGACCCCAAGGTGTATGACATCCGCGATGACCAGAAGATGGTGTTCGACCTGCTGCAGCAGGAGAAGCTGCTGCTGGTGCAAGGCACCGGCTTCAACTGGCCGGCACCGGATCACTTCCGGCTGGTGTTCCTGCCCCGCGAAGAGGAGCTGGAGGATGCCATCGGCCGCCTCGCTCGCTTCCTCAAGGGCTACAAGCAGTAAGCAAGGCTCATGAAAAAGGCTCCCGCGGGAGCCTTTTTGTTATCTGTGGTTTTATCCGTGCCATCAGCCGTGCAGCAGGGCACCGGCCACCAGCACCGCCATGGTGATGAGGGCTACGCCGATGATAAAGGGCAGCACCCAGCGCACGAAGCGATCGTAGGGGATCTTGGCGAGCGCCAGACCCGCCACCAGATGGGCAGCAGTGGGGGCAAACAGGTTGATCCAGCCGGAGGCGGACTGATAGGCGGTGATCACCAGATCCCGGGAGATGCCGGAGAAGTCAGCCAGCGGCCCCATCAGCGGCATGGATACAGTCGCCAGCCCCGAGGTGGAGGGGATGAAGAAGCTCAGGATGATGTGCACCAGATAGGCCATCAGGATGAAGACCGACGAGGAGAGCCCGCTCACCAGCCCTTCGGCCCAGTGCAAAATGGTGTCGATGATGACGCCCTGCTCCATCACCACATAGATACCGCGCGCCACCGCCACCACCAGTGCCACCCCGATCAGATCCCGCGCGCCATTGAGGAAGGTCGCCACATAGTTGGACTCGGGCATCCGGTTGATCAGCGCAATCAGGATGGAGGAGCTGAAGAACAGGGTGGAGAGCTCGTCAAACCACCAGCCAAAGGTGGGCAGCACGTCGATCCCCAAATCGGACCAGGGCACCACCGCATAGATCATCAGCAGGAAGGTGCCGAAGAAGACCAGCATGGTGAGTTTCTGCTTGCCGGTGAAGGCGAGATTGCCGCTCTTCATCTGGGAGAACTCGTCGTCATAGACGATATCGGCCAGCACAGAGCGGGACTTGTCCTGCTGCACCTGCTTGGCATAGCGCATCACGAACCAGGAGGCGAAGATCACCAGCAGCAGCCACTGGATGACCCGCAGGCCAATCCCCTCACCAATGGGGATACCGGCAAAACCGGAGGCGATGCCGGTAGCAAACGGGTTGACTGTAGAGGCGAGTACCCCGACCCCGGAGCCAAGCAGGATAATCCCCGCCGCCACCATGCGATCGAAGCCCGCCGCCATCATCACCGGCACGATCAGTGCCCAGAAGGCAACCGTCTCTTCCGCCATGCCGAAGGTGGAGCCGCCGAGGGCAAACAAGGCGATCAACACAGGAATTAGCAGCCGCTCACGCCCGGCAAAGCCACGCACAATGGCCCCTACCCCGGCATCCAGCGCACCGCTTTGCATGGTCACCGCGAGAAAACCACCGATGATGAGCACGAACAGCGCCACATCGGCCGCCTTGTGAAAGCCCTGAATGGGGGCCTTGAGCACCTCGAACACCCCCTGCGGGTGGGCGGGTAACTCGGTGTAGCTGCCGGGCACCGGCAACAGCCGCTCGTCGCCGCTGTAATCGGCCACGGCCGCTGCCGCAACCGGCTGCTGGGTCTTGGCGGTGACATAGTCATATTTGCCCGCTGGCAGCACCCAGGTCAGGGCGGCCATCAGGGCGATGATAATAAAAAGCAGGGTATAGACAGTGGGAAGTTGGCGCTTCTTGGGCGCCTCGTTTGGAGTGGTCATAGCTTCCGTTCCTCGGCAATGCCGTCTGTGATCCGATCAGCGCAAGACTAGCGGGTTTGATATGGGGAAAAGGTGATCGCTGATAATAAAATTCCGCAAATTAGCGGGATTTTTGCCAAAAAAACAGGGCCCCGCGGGGCCCTGTTTTCACTTGAGTCAGACTCAGAGCTCGACCACGTCGAATTTCACGTCCGGATTTACATCCGCATCGTAATCGACCTCATCCAGACCGAAACCAAACAGGCGTAGGAACTCCTGCTTGTAGCCGGTGTAGTCAGTCAGCTCGGAAAGATTCTCGCTGGTGATGGATGGCCACAGGTCGCGGCAGGTCTGCTGCACATCTTCGCGCAGTTCCCAGTCATCCATGCGGATGCGAGCCTGCTCGTCCAGCGCCATGTCGGACGCGTAGAGACGGGTGCGCATCATGCGATCCACCTGCTCCATGCACCCCTCGTGAATGCCCTTCTCCTTCATGATCTTGAAAGCCATGGAGATATAGAGCGGCATCACCGGAATGGCGGAAGAAGCCTGGGTCACCACGGATTTGAGCACGGCCACGTGAGCGGTGCCGCCCTTGGCAGCCAGATCGCCACGGATGGCGGCAGCGGCGCGGTCCAGATCTTCCTTGGCGCGGCCCAGAGTGCCATGCCAGTAGATTGGCCAGGTCAGATCGGTACCGATGTAGGAGTAGGCCACGGACTTGGCGCCGTCAGCCAGCACGCCGGCATCACGCAGGGCAGCCATCCACAGCTCCCAATCCTGACCGCCCATGACGGTGATAGTGTTCTGGATCTCTTCCTCGTTCGCCGGCTCGACGGTAGCGGTGATGATCTGATCCTTGTTGGTATCGATGGCGGTGGTGGTGTAGACCTCACCGATCGGTTTGAGGGCCGAGCGCACCACTTCGCCGGTTTCCGGCATCTTGCGCACCGGAGAAGCCAGGGAGTAGACCACCAGATCAATCTGACCCAGATCCTGCTTGATAAGCTCGATCACCTTGGCGCGGCACTCGTTGGAGAAGGCATCGCCGTTGACGCTCTTGGCGTAGAGGCCCGCCTCTTTGGCTGCCTTGTCGAAGGCGGCAGAATTGTACCAGCCAGCGGTACCTGTCTTGGACTCGGTGCCCGCCTTTTCAAAGAAGACGCCGAGGGTGGCTGCACCGCTACCGAAGGCAGCCGCAATCCGGGAGGCCAGGCCATAACCGGTGGAAGCGCCGATCACCAGCACCTTCTTGGGACCATTCTCGATGGTGCCCTTGGCCTTGGTATAAGCGATCTGGCGACGAACATTGGCTTCACAACCGACCGGATGAGTGGTGGTGCAGATAAAGCCGCGAACCTTGGGTTTGATGATCATATGGGGTCTCGGATCCGTTTAATGGATGAAATCGGGGCATAAGATACCTCATCTTGCCGCGATAAGGTGCTCTGATGTGTTGAACTGCGGCAAAAATGGCCATTCAGAGTGACGGCTGCCGTCAAAAATGCACAATTTTTCGGAAAGCCTCACTTCATCAGTCCGGTAATGAATCTTCCCATATCTATGGAAACCGATGACATGTTTCAACACAGGTGCAGTACGACCAACATGATACAAAAAGGCCCCGAACTCTCGGGGCCTGGGGGTAATGTCATCGAACTATATCAAGCGGCATGTGATCGCCATTTAAAATGATTAATCTGTGTTCTCATTGACTTGGCCATCTCATCAAGACGCTGACACTTGGCCGATACATGGGCTGCCGAGTCCGAGGTATGTACTGCGATATCGGCAATATTGACCATGCTGCGCGTCATCTCTTCGGTGACTTTGCTTTGCTCTTCGGCTGCAGCGGCGACCTGCACATTGAGATTATTCAGATCATCCACGGCACTCACAATTTCTTCCAAAGAGACGCCGCAGGTCAGCATCAGGGTATTCGTCTTCTCCACTTCAGATAATCCGATATTCATACTATCAACAGCCATAGTTGCATTCTGTTGCAGGCGATTGACGGTATTCTGGATTTCTCCGGTAGAGTTTTGGGTGCGCTGAGCAAGTACCCGGACTTCATCAGCCACAACAGCGAAGCCACGCCCCTGCTCACCCGCTCTGGCGGCTTCAATTGCCGCATTCAGTGCCAGTAAATTGGTTTGTTCGGCAATCGAGCGAATAACCCCCATCACCTGGGTAATGTTATTGCTTTCGATAGCCAGGTTTTGCAGCACAGTGGATGTATTTTGCAATTGACCAGAGAGCAGAGCCATATTCCCAATGGTCTCCTTGACAACCGCTTGCCCCTCTTCGGCCTTGTTTTCAGCCTGACGGGCGGCAATTGCAGCACTATTTGTATTCTG
Source organism: Aeromonas sp. R5-4 (assembly GCF_040908215.1). NCBI lineage: Bacteria > Pseudomonadati > Pseudomonadota > Gammaproteobacteria > Aeromonadales > Aeromonadaceae > Aeromonas > Aeromonas sp. R5-4. Next base: position 23,743 of record NZ_JBFODG010000019.1, read on the forward strand.
GGCGATTTCGTTAACCGTTGCGCTCATCTCATTCATCGCCGCAGCGCTCTGATCTGTCTCCAAACGCTGCTGGGCCATTTGCTCTGCACTGGTTAGCCCCAGCTCGTTCAATGCATCGGCGCCTGTCGATAACTGTTCGGCCACGTCATCCATTTCGCCAATCAATCTGCGGAAATGGCTAACCATATCATTCAGCGCCCGTGCGACTTGCCCCAATTCATCTTCCCGAATAACAGGGACGGTGACGGTCAAATCCTGCTCATGCTGCAATTTGTAAAGTGCTCTACGCAAAGCGGTGAGCGGTTGACTGATCCCGCGAAAAATCCAGATCCCCAGCACGGATAAAGCGAACAGGGCAATCCCGGTGATGGAGAGGAAGGCAAATGAAAAATCAACGGCCAGACTTTCCAGGGTACCAACATGCTCATCTGCAAATCTCAGCTGGAGTTCAACCAGCTTGCCCAGCTCCTCATTAAAAGGATCAACCGTGCTATATAACTGATGAATTGCCTTATCAAGAGGAGCTTTTAATGAAAGATCACTCTTAATACCATCCAGTGTAATGTCGGCTTTGTTCATCAATACCTGGGCAGACTCCGCTATCGCCCGCTCTTCCGCAGACATCTTCTGGGCCATGTAACGCTTCCATTCCGTTGCTGCTTTTAACTGCGCTTCAGTAACGGAACGTTTTGCCTCTTCACGGGTGATTAATCCAACATGCGCTTTATTGATCGCATCAACGACACTGACCGCATACAAGTCTGAAATCAGCTTCAGTTCGGATAACTGCTGCACCTCCTCTTCATTCACCTGATGGGCAGCCTGATTCATCAGGCGCATCCCCCAAAGGGAGAGAGTGCACAGCAAAATCATACAAAACAGCGGTACCACAACCAGCATCAATAATTTGCTACGAACCGAGATCCCTTTCATGGTGTCGTCCTCATACTCAGGCCACTGGTCGTTTAATATGCAATTGATACACCAAGCATCACGCGACCACTCATTTCAATACAATCACCCGCTTACCTCATTAAAAAGCGCGGTCTGTGCACCATAGTGCAATGCAAGTTGCAACCTGTTCGCAAAACCAGACCTTAAACACATCACCGCAGAAGAAGGGCTAATGCCATTATTGATAATGCGCTTTTTGAGTCTATTCATCATTTCGTTGATGTCTAATCTTCGCAAAGCAAAATCCGTAGCGTGTTGCAGCCTGCATCGTCCATGAACTGCTGGCGGCAACGTCCTCGAAACTAGCAAGCAATGCGAGTGATGTGGCCATCCTGCAGCTTATAGAAGGCATCTTGGGGCAACTCCTGTGACCAGGTCGCCTCATAGTCGAGATCGGCATAGACGCCGCGCAACATGGCACCGAGCAGACCGTGGGAGATAACAATGGCCCGCTCGGCGATGGCAGGATCCTGCAACCACTGGTGTGCCCGGCGCTGAATGCTCTCGAAGCTCTCGGCCCCCGGTGCCTGCAGATACCAGTCCCCCTTGCCGGTATCGAGCTCGGGATGAGCGAGCCGCAGCACCGGGATCTGGCAGCTCTCCCACTCCCCCATCCCCAGCTCCATCAACCGATCGTCCCAGATGATGCGATCAGCTGACAGCCCCAACTGCTCGCACACCAGCAGCGCAGTCTGACGGGCACGCCCGAGCGGGCTGGCATAGATGGTCCAACGGGCGGGTTCCGCCAGTTCGCCAGCAAGCCGCCGCCCCATGGCGATGGCTTGCGCCTCACCCTTGTCGGTCAGCTCGGAGTTGCAACGCCCCTGCAGACGCTGCTCGGCATTGAAGCGGGTCTGGCCGTGGCGCAGCAGATAGATGAGTCGAGACATGATTTCTCCAGCACGTTCAGAGAGATAGAAAAACAAAGGGGGAAGATGATAGCAGATGAGCCCGAAGGATGGCCCACACAGAGAGGCTAAAACAGGCGTAAAAAACGGGTCAGGGTTGACCCGTTTGCTGCCATTTAGGCCAGATTAAACTGGCTCAGCCCTTCTTGATCTCCCGCAGATAGCGGTAGATGGAGTGGACCGAAATGCCGAGCTGGCGCGCCGCAATCTGGGCACTGTCTTTAAGCTCGAAGATCCCCATGTCGTGCAGCTGGTTGACGATGACCCGTGTCTTCTGGGAAGGGGGCACCGCCTCGTTGCCACGCACCTCGGCACTGACGGTGTCGATGGTGCTGTTGAGCGCTTCGTCGATGTTGCGGGCGAACACCTCCGGGGTGGCATGGCTCTCGTGGGGATGCATGCACTCCGGCATCATGGTGCGCAGCACCGATTGCAGCGGAGCGTCCATGTCGCTGTTGATGCAGAGCAACCCGATGGCCCTGTGCTCCCCGTTGCGAATAACGGTCGTGATGGAGCGCAGCGTCTTGCCGGTGGCACACTTGGTCATGTAGGGGCTGGAGATATCCTGCCCGCTCTTGAGCTTCATCATCGCCAGGTTGGTGATGGGGGCGCCGACACTGCGGCCGGTGATATGGCCGTTGGCAATCTTGACGATCGAGGGATTGCGCGCATCCAGACTGTGGAGCAGCACTTCGGTGTGCTGGCCATACATGGCGGCGATGCCGTCCACAATGTTCTCCATCGACTTGAGGATCTCAAAATCGCTCGGACTCAACTCTTGCAGCTTCACAATGGGACCTTCTTGCAAGGGTTGCAGCCGGGCAATGGGCGCCGGGCAGCAACCGACAGGGACATCAGGCGGACATGATATCAATAATGGTGCTGTCTGTGGCAGACATGCCTTCCTTCACCATCTGACCGACGTTGCGGATGGTCTGATCCACGTTGCCGGCAACGATCCCCTGACCCGACACCGAGTGGCTGTTGAGGGCCATCAGGAAGCCGCGTACCGCCGCGCCGGAGGAGGTACTCACCTTCATGGCGCAGGAGGCTTTCGCCCCGTCGCACACCATGCCGGCACTGTCGCTCAGCACGTTCTGGATGGCGAAGCAGGATTGCTCGAAGCTGCCGCCCGCCAGATAGACCATAGCCATGGAGGCGGCCGCGCTGGTCACGGTATTGCCACAGAAGGCCGACAGCGGCGGATAGTGGGACTTGATATAGATGGCGCCCAGATGGCTCATGATGAGGGCGCGAGCCAGCTGCTCTTCGCTGGCCGCAAAGCGCTCGGCAATCACCATCACCGGAATGGTGGCGGCAATGCCCTGGTTGCCGCTGCCGAAGTTGCTCATGGCTGGCAGGGTCGCGCCCCCCATGCGAGCATCGGAGGCAGCCGCCGTCATCATCACGATGCGGTTCATCACATCCTCGCCGATGAGACCGGCATCGATGTTCTGCTGCATGGTGCGCCCGATCTCGAGACCATAGGGGTTGTTCATCCCCTCGGCGGAGAGCTTGCCGTTGAGTTCGGAGGCTTTGAGGATGAACCTGATCTGCTCGAACTCCACCTGGGTGGCGAACTCGTAGATGGCGGCGATGCTGATATCTACCCCATCGCAGATGGAACCGGTGGCACCGCCCTGGCTCTGATCAGCGGTGAAGGTCACCTCGCCATCGCGGCGCTGCTCGACGATGCGGGTATGACCGCCGCAGAGGGTCACTTCGGCGCTGTGTTCTTCACCCTTGTCATCAGTGCCATAAACTGTCACGCGGCAGAAGATAAACTCGGGGGCGGCGGTGCGGCTCACCTGCACCTTGCCGGCATCGATCAGCTGCTGGGCACGATCCACCTGTGCTGGCTGGATCGCGGCCAGCACCTCCAGCCCGGCATCGGCGTTGCCGCCGATGGCACCGGCCGCGGCCGCAATGGCCAGACCGATCTTGCCGGTGCCCGGCACATAGACACCCATCGAGTTTTTATAGAGATTGTCCGACACCGCAACCTCGAGGCGACCGGGCTCACAGCCCAGTTGCCGGACGGCGACAGCCGCGGCATAGGCGGCGGCGATTGGCTCGGTACAACCCAGCGCTGGTTTGACAACCTGTTGAATAATCTGCAGATACTGCTGCCACGCTTGTTTCATCACTTGAACCTTTTTATCAGCATTAACGAGCGATATGGGCGATCGCTTCCACTTCAACCTTGACGCCCATCGGCAGATCCTTCACTGCGAAGCAGCTGCGCGCCGGACAATCTTTCTGGAAATAGGCTTTATAGACCTCGTTGAACGCGGCAAAATCGCTGATCTCGGCGAGGTAGCAGGTGGTTTTGAGCACGGTATCCAGCGAGCCGCCAGCGGCTTCCAGCACGGATTTCAGGTTTTCCAGTGACTGGCGGGTCTGGGCGGCAATGCCCCCTTCCACCACACCACCCTGCAGCTTGCAGACCGGCAACTGACCGGAGGTAAAGATAAGGTCGCCATAGGCAGTGCCGTGGCTGTAGGGACCGATAGCGTCAGGTGCCGCTGCTGCTGTGATGATGCGTTTCATATAGCCACTCCTGTTTGTGCAATTTTTTTTGCAATCATGAATCTCATTCCGCTCAACATTATTTGCTTTTTATTTTATCCATTCAACAAAAAGATACAAAAATGGCGTTTAAAGGCACCTTTCGGCCTCAATATAAACCGTGATCACCATCCTGATTTGAACAAAAGTACTCTTATGGGCATTGTTTATGACAGTTTCATTCAACTATATTTGCGCCGCTTTCCCACATCCCTACAAAAAAGAAGGTTTTAATGGACGCGCATAGCACTACACTCGCCAGCCCCGTGATGGGCACGCTGGAATGGAAAGAAGCGGTTCGCTTCGACAGCACCGACTGGGGCTGGATCATCATGAGCATCGGCATGGCCATCGGCGCAGGGATCGTCTTCCTGCCGGTACAGGTGGGTCTGATGGGCTTGTGGGTCTTTCTGCTTTCGGCGGTGATCGGCTACCCCGCCATGTATATGTTCCAGCGCCTCTTTATCAACACCCTGGCCACCTCGCCGGAGTGCAAGGATTACCCCAGCGTCATCACCGGCTACCTTGGCAAGAACTGGGGTGTGCTGCTCGGCGCGCTCTACTTCGTGATGCTGGTGATCTGGGTCTTCGTCTACTCCACCGCCATCACCAATGACAGCGCCTCCTTCCTGCAGAGCTTCGGCGTCACCGACGGCCTGCTCTCCGAAAACCCGCTCTACGGTCTGGTGCTGATATGCGGTCTGGTGGCACTGGCCTCGCGCGGCGAGAACCTGCTGTTCAAGATCTCCACCTTTATGGTGCTGACCAAGATCAGCGTGGTGGCGGTGCTCGGCCTGATGATGGTGGACAAGTGGGATGCGGCCAACATCACCGCCATGCCCGCCGCCGGTGACTGGATGAAGGATGCCATCATCATGCTGCCCTTTACCCTCACCTCCATCCTCTTTATCCAGAGCCTGAGCCCCATGGTGATCTCCTACCGCTCGCGGGAAAAGTCGCTGGAAGTGGCCCGCTTCAAGGCGATGCGCGCCATGAATATCGCCTTCGGCATCCTGTTCGTGGTGGTGTTCTTCTACGCGGTCTCCTTTACCCTTGCCATGGGCCACGATCAGGCGGTCAAAGCCTCCGAGGAGAACATCTCCGCGCTGGCCATGGTAGCCCAGGGGATGCCCGGCCAGACCCTCAAGCTCCTGAGCCTCACCCTCAACATCTTTGCGGTAATGACCGCCTATTTCGGCGTTTACCTCGGTTTCCGTGAAGCCTGTCAGGGTCTGGCGATGAACCTGTTGCGCCGGGTGCTGCCGGAAAACCGAATCAACAAAGGATTTGTAGGCAAAGGCATCATGGTGTTTACCGTCATGCTCTCCTGGGGGGCCATCGTGCTCAACGCACCGGTACTGAGCTTCACCTCCATCTGCAGCCCCATCTTCGGCATGGTGGGCTGTCTCATCCCGGCCTATCTGGTCTATCAGGTACCGGCGCTGCACAAGTACAAGGGCACTTCTCTTTACATCATCATCGTCACCGGCCTGCTGCTCTGCGTCTCGCCCTTCCTGGCGTTCAACTGATCGGTGTCCCCTTATCGACCGCGGGTCACCTTCGGGTGGCCCGTTTTCTATTGGCTCGGCTGACGGCGCCCCGCCCAGAAGTAAAAAGCCAAGGGGATCACAACTTGCAACCGACCATCACCCAAGGGAGGCCGCTCGGAGTACTATTCAGGCAACACGACTCACGCCCGCACTCAGGTATCGAGGCTTAACATGAAATGGATTTTCAACCCCGCCATCCGGCTGGGCAATCAGCTCTCCTTCAAATACAAATTCCTGCTCTGGTCCTGCCTGATGCTGCTGCCACTGGCCTACAGCATGACCAATCTGCTGGGGCGGCTGCAGGATGACAACGTGCAGGCCAACCGGGAACTGGCGGGAGTGGTCAATCTCGCCCCCGTGGCCGCTATCGAGCAGGCCCTGATCACCCATCGCAATCTGGTGACCCGTCACGCCTACGAACAAAACCCGGTGGGAGAGGATAAGGTTAAAGCCGCCGCCCAAGCCGTAGACGATAGCCTGCGCACCTTCGCCGATACCCGTCAGGAAAATCCCGCTTTCGACGCCCTCAAACAGGGGTGGGCTGCCCTGCAGAGCGAAGGAAGCAAGCTGGAAGTTGATCAGAGCAACCTGCGCCACGACAAGCTGTTGACCGAGGTGCGTCACCTCTACAAGCACATTACCGCCAGTAGCAGCCTGATCCAGGATCCGGCGCTCGGTACCTACTATATGGTGATCCTCGCCAGTGAGCGGTTGCCGCAACTGCGCGACCTGCTGGCCCAGGTGCGGGATCGCGCCGCCACCATCGCCGATTTCGGCCTGTTTCAGGCCGAGGGCTACAGCGGCCTGCGTTTTCGTCTCGACCTTATCAGCGCCACTCTGCAAGAGCTGGAGGCCGATCTGACCCTGCTCTACCAGATTGAACCGGCCTACCGCGCCGAGCTGGGTCAGCAGACCGATGCTCTGATACAGCTGGTGCGTCAGGGGGTCGAGACCATGGAAAACAAGATGATGAAGGATCAGCTGGTGCAGCTCTCCACCAAGGAGGTGCAAGCGCTGGGGGATAAAATGGACGAGGCCATCACCGCACTGGCAGGCCAGGTACGCCAACGGCTGGAGGCCGACTTACATCAGCGGCTGACCGCCAACCAACGCCACTTCTGGTGGGTCACAGCGCCGCTGACCGCCAGCTTGCTGCTCTACCTCTACCTGATGATCGGCGCCTATCTCTCCCTGCGCGACACCGTAGGGCGGGTGCGTGATATTGCCGCCCGGGTCAACGCCCAGGATCTCAGCCAGCATATCGAGATCGTCGGTCAGGACGAGCTGGCCGCCATCAGCCGGGATTACAACGTGACCCTGGAGACCCTGCGCACCCTGATGCTGCGAGTGCGGGAGAATGGCGTCACCGTGGTGGAGAGCGCCACCGAGATCGAAGCGCGCACCTGCCGCTCGCAGGAGGTGATTGCCGATCAGCAAGGGGAGGCCCATCAGGTCGCCACCGCCATCAAGGAGCTGGCCGCCACCTCACAAGACATGGCAGGCAACGCTCTGCAAGCCGCCCGCATGACCCAGGAGGCGCAGAACGTGGTCGGTCAGGGCGAGGATGTGGTGGAGCGCACCATCAAGGCCATCGACCATATCAACCGCGAGGTGCTGCGCACCGCCGACACCATAGGCCTACTGGAGCAGCAGTGCAGCCAGATTGGCGGCGTCATCAGCGTGATCCGTAGCATCGCCGAACAGACCAACCTGCTCGCCCTCAACGCCGCCATCGAAGCGGCCCGGGCCGGTGAGCAGGGTCGCGGCTTTGCGGTGGTGGCCGACGAGGTGCGGTCTCTTGCCAACCGCACCCAGGGGGCTACCGTCGAGATCCAGCAGATGATTGAACAGCTGCAATCCGGTGCCCGCGCCTCGGTCACCGCCATGTCGGCGGCCAGCCATGAAGCGCAGGAGGGGGTCGGGCTGGCGCAGGAGGCAAAGCAGGCTTTTGGCGCCATCACCGAGAAGGTGGATCGGATGGTCGATACCAACGCCATCATCGCCAGCGCCATCGAGCAGCAGGGCGCCGTGGTCAACGAGATCGAACGCAACGTGGTGCGCATCTCGGATGGCAGCGATGAGGCGCTGCAAGTAGCCAACGCCGCCCGCGATGCCGCCCGCCAGATCCACCAGCTCACCGAACAGCTGCGCGCCATGGTACAGAGCTTCGTGCTGTAACAGAGCGCTGACAAGCCGGGCTCAACGTGAGCCCGGCATTATCCCGGTCTCGCATCTCCCCACAACATCTCGGTTGAGTGGATCATCCAGAAAACCTCTGCGACCCACTTGCCGGGCAGACACCAACAAAGTAGTCTCGAACGAAAACAGAATGCGGCATTCCCGACACGCACGGTCTGCGATGTCGAGGGAAACCAAGCCGCCTGCGAGCCACAGATTAAACCCAGCGTCACGTCATTTATCACCCGCTTCAAGCGAGGATTTACCCATGGCCAGATACCAGTTTTTTACCATTCCGGCGTCCAATCGGCAGCAATACACCTTTATCGACATGGCATCTCCGACTTTTCTGAGTGAAAAGGCGGCACTGCTGACTCAAGGATTCGAGGTGGAGGAGGACTTTATTGACGCGACCAGTCCACGGGAGGCCGTCGAGAAGTACCAATCCAATTTTCTCTATGTAGCGGACGAGATTGGCAAGTCTGATAGCAGCTACGCTGCGGCCGTCGCCATGCTGGAGCTAGGCAAGGGGCTATTTGGCAAAAAAACTCGCTGAGATAAGCTGCAGCGATGAAGAGTGGTGGCCATCGTGGCAACGTGCCCGATGGCCATATGGCAAGACATCAATTCGGTAAGTCAGAAGCGCCCCAGCTGCTGGAGCATCTCGATCAGCTCCTCTTCGCTGCTCGGCTCATAGGCCAGCTGAAGGCTCGGCGCGGCGCCTCCCATCAGCATGTAGACGTTGGTGCTGCAGTGGTCGTAGTGATACCACTTACCGTCGATACAGACGTCGGTATAGCATCTCGGGTCCCTTTTCAGTTCCATATGCACATCCTTTTGTTACATTCCATCAACATCACTCCTGACCGTAAAATAACCACCGAGGTTCAAGCTTGATGCAGATCAAGGGAAGCGGCTGAAAGGGACAGATATCAGCCAGATCTGTGGCTTGCGGATGCCCCGAGCCACCATAGGTTATCCGAATGAAGATGGACCGAGCGCACCGTCATATCGCCGGATGATCCCCGGTAACAAAAACGGCGCCCGCAGGCGCCGTTTTGACTTTCCCTCAAAAGCGAGGGGCAAACAGAAGGCTTATTCGTCTTCCAGATAGGCGTAGCCTTGCAGGCCCAGCTCCAGCTCGTCGAGCAGGGCTTTGCGAGTGGCATCGTCCAGCGCCGGGTGAGCGGCGATCCGCTGGTAGTTCTCGCGGATCACGGACGGGTCGATGTTGACGTAACGCAGCAGCTGGTCGACGGTATCGCCGCGCACCACGTTGCGAATGTCCATCTTGCCCTCTTCGTCCAGCCACACTTCTGCGCAGTGGGTGTCACCGAACAGGTTGTGCAGATCGCCGAGGATCTCCTGATAGGCACCGACCAGGAAGAAGCCGACGTGGCACTCTTCGTTCTCGCCGTAGACCGGCATTGGCAGGGTGCTCTCGACCCCCAGACCGTCGACATAGTGCTCGACCTGACCGTCGGAGTCACAGGTGATATCCATCAGGATACCGCGACGGCTAAGCGGACGATCGAGACCAGCCAGCGGCATCACCGGGAATACCTGACCGATACCCCAGGCATCCGGCAGAGACTGGAACAGGGAGAAGTTGGCAAAGCACTTGTCCGCCAGCTTTTCACTCAGTTCGTCAGCCAGCGCACGGTGGTTGCGGTTGACCGGGTTGAGCATCTCTTTGAGCGCCAGACAGGTGTTCTGGTGCAGCATCTCGGCCCAGGCACGCTGTTCAAGGTTCAAGAGGCCCATGGTGTACTGGGTATTCACGTCACCCAGATCTGCCACCGAGTCATGGAAGATCTCCAGCAGGGAGGGATCTTCGCTGCGCAGATCCAGCCAGCCTTTCCACATGTTCTGCAGAATGGTCGGTGCATCTTCGTCCGGCGCGCTGATGTCGTTCATCTCCACCCCTTCGGCACCAATGATATTGGTGACCAGCACGGCGTGGTGGGCGGTCAGGGCACGGCCGGACTCGCTGATGATGGTCGGGTGCGGCAGATCGAACTCGCGGCAGACATCACCGATGCCCCATACCACGTTATTGGCGTACTCGGAGAGGCTGTAGTTGGCGGAGCAGTGGCTCTGGGAACGGGTTCCCTCGTAGTCCACACCCAGGCCGCCACCGACGTCCACGACTTCGATGTTGGCACCGAGGCGACGCAGTTCAGCGTAGAAACGGCCGCACTCGCGGATGCCGCCCTGAATGTCGCGGATATTGGCGATCTGGGAACCCAGATGGAAGTGCAGCAGTTGCAGGCAATCCAGCTTGCCCAGCCCACGCAGACGCTCGATCAGCGCCAGGATCTGGGAGGCGGAGAGACCAAATTTGGACATGGAGCCGCCGCTCGATTCCCACATGCCGGAGCCGGTGGAAGCGAGCTTGGCACGCACCCCGATGTTGGGCTTGATGTTGAGACGAGCTGACTCGTCCAGCACCATTTCCAGCTCGGAGGGCTTCTCCACCACGATGTAGACCTTGTGGCCCATCAGGTTGCCCAGGAGGGCGTGGCGGATATATTCGCGGTCTTTGTAACCGTTGCAGACGATCACCGAGCCTTGCTCATGGTGATGGGACAGCACGGCCAGCAGTTCCGGTTTGGAACCAGCTTCCAGGCCAAGCCGGGGCTTGTCGCTGTAGGACTGGCTGATGGTCTCGATGACACGACGCTGCTGGTTTACCTTGATCGGGTAAACGCAGAGGTAGTCCCCTTCATAGCCAGACTTTTCGATGGCCTGACCAAAGGCGTTGAACAGCGCATCGACCCGACTCTTGAGGATGTCAGGGAAGCGCAGCAACACGGGGGTGGTCAGCCCGGACTGACGCAACTGTTCGATGGCGTCAGAAAGCACGATATGTGTGTCAGGGCGTGATTTGTCGGGGGCGACGGTCACATGACCGGCGTCATTGATATTGAAAAAACCCGCACCCCAGTAGGGAACGTTGTAGACCTTCAAGGAGTCCTTGCTGGACCAGTTAGTCATGGGCTATGCCTCGCAAATGAGCGACCCAAAGTCGCCTTCGTTACCCTCAATCACATCCAGACCATCTAGTGCAGAGTACGGCGAGCGCTGCCATCACGAGACGCAGCCACCCAAACCAACCCTTTGCACATCGCGGCAAGCCAGAGGCTGCCTGGTGGATCTTGGGGAAGTAACGAGTCTTGATGTGGGGCTGGTGGCTTTACATCAAGCTCAACGGTATGCGGTGCCACTATGCCGTAGCGCCGCGGTACTTTGATGACAGACGACATCAGCCACGCCGTCAGTTCATCATTCGGCAGCGATCCCGACAGAAGGAGAGGGTTCCAAGGAAGAGAAGCGAAGGCGCCAGCACGCATGCGTGTTGATAGACGACAACAACCACAGCCCACCTCACCGTCAGTGACCGCCCATGACAAGGGAAGATGATGAGCCGCTGGCCCACTCGGTCAAATGAAGGATGAGAGTCTGTTGTTCTCCCTGATACCGGAGCCTAACCGGTATTAAAGAAACCATTCCCCAGCAGTGTCTGTCGTTTCTGCGTGCCTCGCCCTATAGGCGTATGATCGGTCGGGTTTCTGGCGGCTCTGCCTGCTTCAGGGTTGCCCTTGGATCGGCGCGGAGTGTACACACTTACCGCGGGCAGTGACAATAAAAAATAGTGTTCAAAATCCCCTTTTAATAAGTCGATCAAATCTTGCTGGCGGGCAGGCAGGCTCTGGGATGGCGCAGGTTATGCGACAGCCCGATTCCCCCTTGAAAAGTGTGCGAAAACGCCATGGTTGGGCTGACGCCTTGCTGTGCGGTCGCTGAGGGGAATTTGGCCGCTTCCGCCAGCGCCTAAATATTGCAATAAATGCCACATTTATGCGCTCTCCCTCCCGGACGTTGCCCCGCGCGCCGCACATTCGCCGCTCTTCCCTTGCGTCAAAAAATGGGAAAAACCTGCGCTGACGCAATGAGTGTCCCGCACGGATTGGCCACAATGACCGCTCACAATCGGTTAGAGGCTGACTAATGGATACCCTGCTTGAGCGTTTTCTGCGTTACGTAACTTTTCATACCCGCTCCGATGAGACCAATCCAGCCTGCCCCAGCAGCGGGGGACAACTGATCTTCGCCCGCGCCCTGCAAGAAGAGATGAAGGCGCTGGGGCTGAGCCAGGTCACCCTGGATGAAAACGGCTACCTCACCGGCTGCCTGCCGGGCAACCAACCGGACGCCCCCGCTATCGGCCTGATTGCCCACATGGATACCGCCGACTACGAGGCGGAGCACGTAGTTCCGCAAATCATCGAAAACTATCAGGGCGGCGACATCTGCCTTGGCAAGGGTGACGAGGTGCTCGCCATCCGTGACTACCGCTTCCTGAAAAACTACCTGGGTCAGGATCTCATCACCACCGACGGCACTACCTTGCTTGGCGCCGACGACAAGGCGGGTATCGCCGAGATCCTTACTGCCATCGACCACCTGCAAGCGCACCCCGAGATCCCACGTGGCGATATCTGGGTCGGCTTTACCCCGGATGAAGAGATTGGCCGTGGCGCCAACCTGTTCCCGCTGGAGAGATTCCCGGCCAAGTGGGCCTATACCGTGGATGGCGGCGAGCTGGGCGAGCTGGAGTATGAAAATTTCAACGCCGCCAGCGCCACGGTGCGTTTTATCGGCAATAACGTCCACCCCGGCACCGCCAAGGGGAGCATGATCAACAGCCAGACCCTGGCCGCCCGCTTCCACGCCGCCATGCCTGCCGAGCAGACCCCGGAGTGCACCGACGGGTATGAGGGCTTCTTCCATCTGGCCCAGATGAGCGGCACCGTGGAGGAGAGCACCCTGCACTACATCATCCGTGACTTCGACGACGAGCACTTCGCCGCACGCAAGGCCGAGATGCAGAGCCGGGTGGCCGCCCTACAGGCCGAGTATCCCAAGGCCCGCATCGAGCTGACCCTGATCGACAGCTATTGCAACATGCGCAGCCAGATCGAGCCGCACATGCATATCGTCGAGCTGGCCAAGGCCGCCATGGAAGCCGCCGACGTGGTGCCGAAAATCAAGCCCATTCGCGGCGGTACCGATGGCGCCCGCCTCTCCTTTATGGGTCTGCCCTGTCCCAACCTCTTCACCGGTGGCCACAACTTCCACGGCAAGCACGAGTTCATCCCGCTGCAATCCATGGAGAAATCGATCGCCACCTTGGTGGAGCTGGTGCGCCTCACCGCAGCTTGGCGCGGTTAATCAATTACCATGACAACCAAGGGGGGAGCCGGTTAACCGGCTCCCCCCTTGCTATCTGGCCATCACCCATCAACAAAGGGAAACCGGGGAGAGTCGCGCAGGGGCAACTGGCTGCCACTGCCATCAAACTGTCATCCCGCTGACATGTCGCGGGAACAGTGTCACATCATGCTGGGAGCAACGGATCGCCGGAGCCCTCCAGATGTTCACTATCGATACCCTGCTGACCCAGCACTTCCCCCGCCTGCTTGGCTACCCCCTGCTCACCCCGCTGTTAAAGCGGCTGCTGGGCTGGCTGCTCAACGAGCAGGCCTTTGCCGACTTTGCCACCCGCTACCCGCACCTGCGCGGCCTCGACTTTGTCGAGCAGGCGCTGACCCAGCTCGATTTCGACTATCGGGTCAGCGAGGCGCAACTGGAGCATATTCCCGCCAGCGGCCGGGTCATTCTTGTTGCCAACCACCCCATCGGCTCGCTGGATGGACTGGCGCTGCTACAACTGCTCGGTCGCATCCGCCCCGATGTGAAGATCGTCGCCAACCAGCTGCTGGCCCAGCTCGCGCCGCTGCGCCCTTTGCTATTGCCGGTGGACAATATGGAGGGCAAGACCGATCGACAGGCCATCCTCGCCATGAACGAACACCTCGCCCATGAAGGGGCACTGGTGATCTTCCCCGCAGGCGCAGTATCTCGGCTTGGCCTCAAGGGGGTAAAAGATGGCCCCTGGCAGGCAGGCTTTATCAAACTGGCCCAGCGCACCCGCACCCCGCTGGTGCCCATCCATCTGGGAGGGCGCAACAGCCTCTGGTTCTATCTCGCCTCCTGGCTCAACAAGCCCGCCTCCGCCCTGTTGCTGGTACGCCAGCTGTTTCGCCAGCAGGGGCAAACCCTGCCGGTGACCATAGGGGCGCGCATTCCGCTCGGCAGTTTTCAGGAGCTGCCCGCCAAGACGGCGGCGCGGCTGGTGCGCAACCACCTCTACCGGATTGGCCGTGGCAAGGCGGGACGGCTGCAGACCGAGGCCCCCATCGCCCTGCCGGAGGATCGCCGCCAACTCAAACAGGCCATCGAAAGCTGCGAACAGCTCGGCACCACCCCGGATGGTCAGGGGATCTACCTCTACCGCCGCCACGAACTGAGCCACTCGGTGATCCTGCGAGAGCTGGGGCGACTGCGGGAGATCGCCTTTCGCGCGGTGGGGGAAGGCTCCGGCAAGCGGCGGGATCTCGATGGCTTTGACAACGACTATCACCACCTGATCCTCTGGGATCCGGCCCGGCTCGATATTATCGGTGCCTACCGGTTCGCCCCGGTGGCGGAGCTGCTGGCCAGCAAGGGGAAGGATGGCCTCTACAGCCACACCCTGTTCGGCTTTGAGGATAAACTGCTGCCCCGGCTGGAGCAGGCCATCGAGCTTGGCCGCAGCTTTATCCAGCCCGCCTACTGGGGCAAGCGGGGGCTCGATTATCTCTGGTTCGGCATCGGTGCCTATCTGGCTCGCTATCCCCGCTACCGCTACCTGTTTGGCCCGGTGTCGCTCTCCGGCAGCCTGCCGCCGGCGGTCAAGGATCTGCTGGTGAGCTTCTACCGCCAGCACTTTGCCCCCGAGCTGGCGCTGGCCCCCTCCCGCCGCCCCTACCCCGAGACGCAACCTCTGTTCGAGGGGGTGGATTACGGCGCCGATCTCAAAGCACTCAAGGCCCGCCTCGACAATCTGGGCTGCGCCATCCCTACCCTCTACAAGCAGTATTCCGAGCTGTGCGAGCCGGGCGGCGTCCAGTTTATGGATTTTGGTATCGACCCCGACTTCAACCACTGCATCGACGGGCTGGTGTGGGTCGATGTGAGCCGCATCAAGTCCCACAAGCGTGCCCGCTATATTGGCAGCCATCTGGCCGAGCCGCGCTTATAACCCTGCTGGAGCCAGGCAAACAGCCAAAGGCAAAAAAGGAGAGAGAGGCCATCGCCTCCCTCTCCTTTCGCTCTCATGCTCAGCACCTTTTCGAGGCGCTCGGCCCATCTGGCGTTACTCGGCCGCCTTGCGATCTGAGTGGCCAAGATCCCGCTCAGGGGCAATGACATCACGCACCCGCTGCTTGATCTCCTTGGCCTCGGGGAAGCCGTCATCGACCACCCGATCCCACACCTGCACCCCGCTCACCAGAATGCGGAACTCCCCCTTGCTGGCCGGCACCAGCGCAACCTCCCCCAGATCGCTGTCGAAGGTGGATAGCAGCTCCTGCGCCAGCCAGGCGGCGCGCAGCATCCAGCGACAGAGGGTGCAGTAGCGTATTTCGATGCGGGGTTTGCTGATCAGGGTTTCAGACTCGGTCATGAGTGACTCCATAAAAAAGCGACAATGGCGGGAAGTGGCGTACTGCCGCCCAATGGCCGATCCCGGTTTGGTCAAATCAGTGCTGATCAACCCCATGAAAATCGGCCAGCCAATGGCGGGCAATGGTACGCATCGCCGATTCTGGCAGCTCGAACAGGCCGGGTGCAAGAGGGCCTGCCGCCAGCATCCGGATCCCTTCCATGATCTCCGCCAGCACCAGATAGACATATTCACCAATCACGGCACCATGGACGAAGTTGACCGCCTCGCCCCGGTTGAGCAGGTAGATCTGGGTACCATCCGGCCGGTTGAGGGCCAGCACATGGGGGCACACCTCTTCGCTCGGCCACGGCAACTGGGCCAGCGAGAAGGCAAACTCGTCGTCGGCCGAGGTGACCGAGGCGACCATGGTGCCGGGGCGCAGCGCCTGCAGATCCGCCAAATCCAGCGAGCCGTTGCCGGTAGAGCAGATCACCAGCTCGGCGCGGCTCAACGCCTCGGCCTTGGTGATCAAGCGAAAACCGTGAGAGAGCGCTTCGACCTGTCGCAGCACATCGGTCTCCACCAGCCCGAGATGGAGGTTGCGACAGCGCAGGTCGCGGGCGATGCTACGCCCCACCTTGCCATAGCCAAACAGCGCCGCCTCGCAGACGTTGAAAGTACGGTTGAGATTACGAGCCAGCGACTCCGCGGAGTAGACCACGCTCAAACCAATCTGGATATCCTCGGCCTGCTTGAGGGGGCTGCGCGCCACCGACACCACCGGAGTCGCCAGCACCTCCTGCTCATAGCGTTGATGGCCGTTCTCGGTCATCTCCACCACCCCGAGGAAACGGGGGCCGAAGTATTCACTCAAGATCACCTGGGTTTTGGCAAAGTAACCGCCAATATCGAGGATCAGCAACCGCTCGTGAGGGGCCACCAGCGGCGCAATCTGCTGGATGATACTGTCGGGATCATTGGTCCAGCGCCGGTTGAGGGGCAGCACCGGATAGTGCTGGGATACCCACTCCAGGGTCGGGCCGTGTACCGATTTCGGTTTGGGTAAAATGGCGCCAATCCGCCCAATCCGGGAAAGCGCTTCGATAAAACGGGGGCGATCGGGAAGCAGGTGAGTGACCAGCAAAATGCAGAGACCATCGATACGTCCCTGTCCGGTGAAATGGCGAAAAAACAGATGCTCAGATCCTTGACTGCGCAACTGTGGCCTCCTTATGTGCCGCAAAGCAGGCAAACAGAACCCGGCGCGGCCGGGTTCTGTGTGTGTCCAAATAAAATGAAAAACCTTTTTATCTGAAACACATAGGTGGCTCAATCATTATCTGCCAAGAGTATGAGCGGGTATGCAAAAATGACTGTAATTGCCTGTTTTTCATGCAAAAATCAGTACAAAGAAGCAGCAGGCCACACCCACCATAGGCTGAGCCCGGTTCCCGCCGCGGTGAGCAATATCAGCCCACCCCAACGCACTGGCAACGATTTGGCACGCAATGCCCACTCCAGCAGCGGCAGCAACCAGACCGGCAGCAACACCACCAACGGCACCTCCACATATTGCCAGGCCAGCATCTGGACGAAGGCGAGGGCCAGCGCCAGACCGGCGGGTGCTACCTTGATGTCAACAAAGGTGGCAAGCAGGGCGCGAAAACCGGCGAAAGCGGCCAGCGCACCGGCCAGCTGGGCAATCAGCAGACTGCCATCGATGCCGATCACCAGCGCCAGCCAGATAAAACCGAGGGCAAACCCGAGCCCCTCGCGGCTATCACAGCGCAAGGTGCTCCAGCCAAACCAGAGGATGGCGGGCAGCAGCGCCAGCCAGATCCCGGGTTCGCTCGCCAATACCGATGCCAATCCCTGCCACCACACCAGCGCACTGAACACGGCAAAGAGCAGCAGCGAGCCACACAGAGCGTTCACCTGAGCCGCAATGGCGGGCACCAGCAGGGTTAGCGGCAGCCACTGCCACGCCTTTTCCGGTATGCCATAGAGGCCGCCGAGCCAGGATCCCACCAGCCAGAGCGCCAGCGCGCCCCACAGATACCCCAGTCGTGGCCAGCGCCACGATAGCAAAGCGGCTCCCAGAGGAGCCGCCAGGGTTTGCAGCAGAAGTTCCGCGCCCATTACTTGCGCACGCCTTCGACAAACAGGTTGATGTTCATCTCGTCCGGGATGCCGGGCAGCATGTAGCTCACGCCAAAGTCACTGCGCTTGATGGTGGTGGAAGCGTTGAAACCGCTGCGGTAGCCGCCCCAGGGATCCTTGCCCTCACCAATTTTGACCAGATCGAAGGCCACTTCCTTGGAGACGCCGTGCAGGGTCAGGGTCCCTTTCAGCACGCCTTTATCCTTGGTGCCCTCGTAAGCGGAGCTGACGAAGGTCATCTTGGGATACTGCTTCACGTCGAGGAAGTCCGGGCTGCGCAGGTGCTTGTCGCGGGCCTCGTGATTGGAGTCGACGCTGGCGGCATCCACTTCAAAGCTCGCCTTGGCGGCCGCCGGGTTGGCGTCATCCATGCTGAAGGTACCGCTGAAGGTGTTGAAGCGACCCACCAGCTCGGAGAAGCCCAGGTGACCCACCTTGAACTGCACTGTGGTGTGCGCCGCATCCACGTCGTAATCCGCCGCCATCAGGGGGGTAGCCATAAACAGGCAGGAGGCCAGCAGAGCCTTGGTCATTTTCATCCGTTCGTTCCTTCATCTTGGGGTTCACATCAGTGGTTAAAATGCTAACCTCGTTCTGAAAATGAATAATCAGTGATTTATTAAATTCATTATTTACTGAGGATGGAAAATGGACCAGATCGCCGCCATGCGTACCTTTATCAAGGTGGTGGAGTGCCAGAGCTTTACCAAGGCCGCCAACCAGCTCGGCATCTCGGTCGCCATGGCCTCCAAACTGATGCAGCAGCTGGAGGAGTCCCTCGCCACCCGGCTGCTGTCGCGCACCACCCGTCAGGTCAATCCCACCGAAGCGGGGCAGTTCTACTACCAGCGCTCCCTCGCCCTGCTGGCGGAGCTGGAAGAGACCCACAGCCAGCTGACCCACCACAACCAGCAGCCGAACGGCACCCTCAAGCTCTCGGTGCCGATGGACTTTGGCTATCTGCACCTCTCCCCCGCCCTGCCGCTGTTTCGCCAGCGCTTTCCCGACCTCAAGCTCGATATCGAGTACAGCGACCGGCGGGTAGCGCTGGTGGAAGAGGGGTTCGATCTGGCGCTGCGGATCGGCCACCTCAGCGACTCCTCGCTGGTGGCGCGCCAACTTGCCACCATTCGGGTCGAACTCTGCGCCAGCCCCGCCTATCTGGCACGCAAGGGCAGACCGGAAAAACCCGAGGATCTCAAACAGC
Organism: Aeromonas sp. R5-4; assembly: GCF_040908215.1. Lineage (NCBI taxonomy): Bacteria > Pseudomonadati > Pseudomonadota > Gammaproteobacteria > Aeromonadales > Aeromonadaceae > Aeromonas > Aeromonas sp. R5-4. Next base: position 42,820 of record NZ_JBFODG010000019.1, read on the forward strand.
ACGACTGTCTGATCTACACCCTGACCCAGCCGGAGTGGCACTTCAAACGGGGAAGCGAGCAGCAGAGCATCCGGCCACAGGGGCCGCTGCGGGCCAACAACGGGGTGGCGCTGACCCGCGCCGCTTGTGATGATCAGGGCATCATATTGCAGCCCACCTTTATCGTGGGGGAGGCCCTGCGGTCAGGGCAGCTGGTCAGCCTGCTGCCGGAGTGGGACAAGGGAGATGTGGGACTTTATGCGGTCTATCCGCACCGCCGCTTCGTCTCGGCCAAGGTGCGCTGCTTTATCGAGTTCGTGCAGGAGCGCTATCTCGCCCCGCAACAGTGGGATACGCCGACCTGATTGCAGAGCGGAGGGTACAGCCTTCTGGTCCGGCTTGAAACCTAACGCTGGTCGGATGCGGTGGTGGATGCGGCAACAAGGGTGAGCTTGGCTAGCAGACGCTCCTGCTCGGGGTGCAACTGCCAGCGTGGCAGTCGGGTGCGGACAACTGACAACTGCTGCTCACTGAGGGCATAGGGGAGCGCCACTTCAATCTCGGGGCAGTCAAACATGGCGGCCAGCTGCAGGATCAAAATGAGGTTTGCCTCGTCGGTCTTGTGCTTGTTGACCCGTTTGTGGATCTCGTGGCGCAGCTGGGTTTCGGGGTCCTGGGTCATCGCCTGCCAGCCGAAACCGAACAACGGCACCAGCGCGCTGACAATCCCCAGCGCCGTCATCGGCTGCTTGGGGGGATGATAGAGTGCGTTGAGATCCAGCCGAACAGGATTCTGACGAACCTCACCCTCACCAAATAAAATCGTTTTCGTCATTGGATTACCCGTTATATTCCACTAGACTGCGCCGCATATTTTACCCCGATATGCCAACGAGGTGCTGATGCTAAGCGATATCGAGATCTCCCGCCAGTCCCCCCGTCTCTCAATCCACGCGCTGGCCGAACGCCTCGCCATCCCCCAGCACCTGCTCAGCCCTCATGGCCACTACAAAGGCAAACTCAGCCTCGACCTGCTCACGTCTCAGCCCAAGCAGAGCGGCAAGCTGGTACTGGTGAGCGCCATCACCCCGACCCCGCTCGGTGAAGGGAAGACGGTGACTACCCTTGGCCTCTCCATGGGGCTCAACCATATCGGCCAGCCCAGCATCGCCACTATCCGCCAGCCGAGTCTCGGTCCGGTATTCGGGGTCAAGGGGGGGGCCGCAGGTGGCGGCCACGCCCAGGTGGTGCCGATGGAGGAGATGAACCTCCACCTTACCGGCGATTTTCACGCTCTGACGGCGGCTCACAATCTGGCGGCTGCAGCCCTCGATGCCCGCCTGTTCCATGAGCGCAAACTCGGCGACCAGTTCACCGCCAAAACCGGCCTGCCGCGGCTCGATATCGATGCCGATAACATCCTCTGGCCGCGCACCCTCGACATGAATGACCGCGCACTGCGCCACCTCACGATTGGACAGGGGGGCGCTACCGATGGTGTGGAGCGCCGCGATCGCTTCGTCATCACCGCCGCCTCCGAGCTGATGGCCATTCTGGCGCTGGCGAGCGATCTGAAAGACCTGCGCCAGCGCATCGGCCGCATCCAGCTGACCCGCGATATTCACGGCAAGCCCATCACTGCCGAACAGCTGGAAGTAGCGGGCGCCATGACGGTGCTGCTGAAAGATGCGCTGCAACCGACCCTGATGCAGACCACCGAGCAGACACCAGTGCTGGTACACGCCGGCCCCTTTGCCAATATCGCCCACGGCAACTCCTCGGTGATCGCCGATCGTATCGCCCTTGGCCTGACCGACTATGTGGTGACCGAGGCGGGTTTTGGCTCCGACATGGGGCTGGAGAAGTTCTTCAACATCAAGAGCCGCCAATCCGGTATTGCCCCTGCCTGCGTGGTGCTGGTGGCCACGGTGCGCGGCCTCAAGGCCAACAGCGGCCTGCTCGATATCCGTCCGGGCCAGCCGCTGCCAGCCAGCCTGCAAGGGGAAGACCTGCCGACCCTCAAGCAGGGCTGCGCCAACCTCGCCTGGCATATCCGGAACGCCCGCCGCTACGGGGTGCCGGTGGTGGTCGCCATCAACCGCTTCCCCACCGACAGCGAGGCCGAACTGGCGCTGCTGGCCCATGAAGCGCAGCAAGCCGGTGCCTGTGGCGTGGCCATCTCCAACGCCTTCACTCAGGGTGGTGCCGGTGCCAGCGAGCTTGCCCGCACCGTGGTCGCCGCCTGCGAGCAACCCGGCAAGGTGAAACTGCTCTACCCCGACGAGGCGAGCCTCGACGCCAAACTGGCGACCCTGGTGGAGTGCGGCTACGGCGGCCGCGGAGTGCAGCTCTCCGACAGAGCGCGCCAGCAGCTGGCCCAGCTCTCCGCCGAAGGGTGGGATCACTTGCCCATCTGCGTGGCCAAGACGCCGCTCTCCATCAGCCATGACCCCGCTCTCAAGGGCGTGCCGACCGATTTCGAGGTGCCCATCGACGAGGTGAAGCTCTGCGCCGGTGCCGGGTTCGTCTATGCGCTGGCTGGCCCCATCATGACCATGCCGGGGCTGGGCAGTCTGCCTGCCTATCGCCATATCGATATCGATGAGAACGGCGAGATAGTCGGCCTGAGCTGAGCCCTTCCACAACGCCAGAAACAACAAGGCCCCGCCAATTGTTATCCATGCATCAACCCTTAGAGGGTGAAGCGCTGGGTCATATGGTGCAGGGTGTTGGCCAGCTTGCTCAGCTCGACGCAAGCCTGGGCGATCTGATGAGCGCCCTGGGCATTCTCGTCAGCGGCATTGTGAATATTGACGATGCTGCGGTTGAGCTCTTCGGTCACCGCATTCTGCTCTTCGGTGGCGGTGGCGATCAGGGTGTTCATGTCGGTGATGCGCACCACGGCACCATTGATGGTCTCGATACTGGTACCGGCATCCCGTGCCAGACCGACACTCTCCTGCATCTGGTGACGACTCAGCTGCATGGCGTTGCCCGCCTCGGCGGCGCGGCTCTGCAACAGCTCGATCATCTTGCTGATCTCGGCGGTGGAGTCCTGGGTCCGCTGGGCCAATGAACGCACTTCATCCGCAACGACCGCAAAACCACGCCCCTGCTCACCGGCACGGGCCGCTTCGATGGCCGCGTTAAGGGCCAGCAGGTTGGTCTGACCGGCGATATCGCGGATCACATCCAGCACCACGCTGATGTTGGCGCTGTCGGCCTCCAGCTGCTGCACTACTGTGCCAGCCTGCTCAATCTTGACCGACACCTCTTCAATGCTGGCAATGGAGCTGCGCACCACTTCGCTGCCGGCAGCGGAGGTGCGGGAGGCATCCTTGGCGGCGCTCATGGCATCCGTGGTGTTGCGGGCCACTTCGTTGACGGTGGACTGCATCTCGTTCATGGCGGTCGCCACCTGGGAGACTTCGTTCTGCTGGATGGCCATGCCGCTGGCGGACTGGCTGGAGATGGCGCTCACCTCCTCCACTGCGCTGCTGAGTTGGCTCACTGAGCCGGCGATCTCGCTCACCAGATCGGAGAGGGAGCCCTGCATCCGGTTGATGGCGGAGCCCAGCTGACCCAGTTCATCGCGGTTGAAGCGGCTGTCACGGATCCACTGCTGCAGTTCGCCCTGCCCCAAATCGCCATTGGCAATGCGCTGGGCCTGACGGGCCAGCATGATCAGCGGGTCGCGAATTTGGCGGGTCAATACTACTGAGAGCACCACCACCAGTATCAGACCGATCACCAGCGCGATGGTGACACTCAGATTGGCGGATTGATAAGAGTCGACAATGTCGCTGCGGGATTCAGACGCATAACCATGGTTAATCTGGATAAGGGAGGCCACTGACTTGCTCAGCGCGGTGTAAAGGGGAACCCCCTCCTCAAGGAAGATGCGTTGGGCTTCGGCAAGCTGATCGCTGTCTTGCAGCTGCTGGACTCGCTGGTGCAGGGCGACGTAACGATCCCAGTCAGATTTCACCGTATCGAAGGTACGGCGCTCCGCCACATCCTCAGGCCAGATCGTCTTGTCATGGGCAATCAGCTGCTGCGCGATCGAGTTAAGCTGTTGACTGGCAATATTCCGATATTCAGCCCTTTTCAGCGGCTCGGCGGCCACCACGAAATAACCCAGCTCATAACGACGCAACTCACCGAGAGAATCCCCGATCGCGCTGGTGCGATTGACCGCTGGCAAGATGCTGTCGGTAAACCGGATGGCAACATCATTCATGTTGCCAAACTGGACAAGGGAAAAACCGCCGATAAAGGCGACCATCAAACCGAGCACGGCAAAGCCGGCGGTGAGTTTTTTGCCTATGGTCATGGAACTGGTATTCATGGGATATCCTGGTGGTCGTTAAATTCGTAGCACTCGTCCGGTTCACGCCCTCCTGGCATGAACTATCTGGCCACCTGTTCAGTGGCGCACAATCCAACCTTGATGAATATCTCTGAATTCCATGAGCGGCAGCGAGAGCCGTGAGGGGCGGTAGAATAGCCGGATTATTGCGGTTCGGAAAGAGTCTTGTGATTAAAATTAAAGCAACTCAAATGACCCCGTTCAAAACAGGGGTCATTTGGATGAAAGATCAACTATAAAGGGGTGAAAACTTAATAGCGGAAGCGCCCAATCTTGTCCATCACATCGCTGGCTAACTTATGCATTTGCTGACTTTGTTCATCCTGCTGGTTAGCCAAACGGGTCGATGCGGTTGCCGCTTCATGAATGTTGCTGACATTTCGACTGATATCATCGGTGACCTTGGACTGCTCCTCTGCCGCACTGGCGATCTGGGTCGCCATATCCTGGATCCGGTCTGCCGACATAACTATCGTCGCAAGCTCGGTAACGGCAAGCTCTGCATCCTGCAATGCCAGCTCACTCAAGTTTTTTCCCTCTCCCATGGTACTCACAGCTTCTGCCGTGGTCTGACGAAGGCGCTCGATCATGCCCTGGATCTCTTTGGTTGAAGCTTGGGTTTTGGACGCCAACCCCCTGACCTCATCCGCAACCACCGCAAACCCCCGACCATGCTCCCCGGCACGAGCGGCCTCAATAGCTGCATTCAGAGCCAACAAATTGGTCTGTTCCGAAATGGTACGGATCACATCGAGAATCGAACCGATCTGTTGACCCTGTTGCTGCAACTCGGCAATCCGTTGTGCAACCACATCTACTTGCACACTCAGCTCACGGATCCCGCCAGCTGAATTGCTCACCACATGCTGACCTCTATGTACCGCTTTGCGGGTCTCATCTACAGCATCAGCGGTAATCTGTGCACTGCTGGAGACGGAATCCGCCGTCGAGGCCATTTCGTGGATGGCAGCTGCAACCAGTTCAATCTCTTCCAATTGCCGATGGCTATTGGACAATCCTTGCTGAGCCAGCTCGGCAGATTGGTGGGCAGCTAGCTGCAGGTCGCGGCCACTTTGTGCCGTATCACTCACAATATGATGAATAGTGCTGACAAACCGGTTGATCCCCTCAGCCAACTCGCCAGTCTCATCTTTACGCATCACATTGAGGCGTTGGGTCAAGTCCCCCCCGGCGGCAGAAAGACGTCCGACCATGCTGGCGGTCTGTTGTACCGGACGCGAGATGGAGCCGGCAGCCCAGGCCAAGCCGACAAGACCAAGGCATGCCACCACGATCCCAACCAGCAGTTGCATCCACAAACTCTCGCTGAAATCAGCGGCTCTCACCTGTTCAGCCTGATCAGCATCTGCAAACAGCGCCGTATCAGCCACCTCAATGATGATCCCCCAGGCTTTAGTGACCCCTTTAAGATGGATTGGCACCAGCACGCGCAACTGACCCGAAACTTGCTGACTACTGACCTCTCCCTTGTTGAGCAGATCCATCAAGCCAGACTCTTCAAGCCGCCCCCCGATTACATCAGGTTGCGCCGAATCCGCGGCGATGATGCCGTGTGGACTGATGATCCTGACCCGGCTCTGGCCAGAGAACACTTGGCCACTTACCTGCTTGGCCAACTGTTGCAAGTAATTGAGGGAATAGTCTACCCCGACCATCCCCAGATAGCGGCCCTGATCCAGAACGGGCACAACAAAAGAGGTCAACAGCGTCGGTTGGCCATTCACGGTATAAACGGAAGGGTCGACAGCACAAGCTGCCTTGCTCTCCATCGGACAGAGATACCATTCCGATGCCCGGATACCGGTCTTGCTCAAACTCTTGCTGTAGTAGTCGCCCAGCGGTTTGATGGTGAACCCGGCTGGACCACGACTCCAGTAGGGGGCAAAGTTGCCAGTGGCCTGGCTATGTACCCCGTCAGTCAAATACGCACTGTCCTGAGCATCAAAGGTATTAGGCTCCCAACCACTGTAGATACTGAGAAAGTCGCTGTTCCGTTCAGCAACATCCTTGAGCAAAGCAGTCACGGTAGCCCGGTCCAATGGTCTGGGTTGATGAACATTGCCAGCCAGCATGGCGGCAAGTGTCTCTGCTGTATTAAGGGCTTGTTCAAAGGTGCCTGCAATCTCGCCGGCTTGTTGACCAGCCAGAGCCATTAGCCATCGTCCGGCATCCTGACGTGTTGTCTCACGCATTTCGCCCTGAATACCACCTTGCATAGTCGCAAGAGACAGATAGCTATACCCGACCACACTCAACACGGTAGCCAGTAAAATACAGCCACCAAAAAACATGACCTGATGTTTGATTGAACGAAACACGGCTACTCCAACCTGTAAATGATGCCCTGCTGGTAATGGCAAGCATCTTAAGATGGGGACAGGTTGGTTCCGAAGAGCTACCAGTCAGGATTTTCACACTTTGAGCGTTCGATCACGAACATGAAATATTCGCTTACGAAAATAGAGAAAGTGGTCGATACAGGCTCGCCATCTCTGGTTATCGTCCATAAAAACGCCAGCAATGGCTGCTGGCGTCTCGTTTATTCAGCGTGGCGGTTACAAAACAACCGCCATCTTATCCGCGCAGGCCGCCCAGAAATTCGGCCCGGGTATCGGGCTGGGTCTTGAACACCCCGCCGAGGGAGGTGGTGGTGGTATAGGAAGTGGAGTCCATCACTCCGCGCGCCTTGACGCAGTAGTGGGTCGCCTTGATGCTGATGGCCACATCCTTGGTACCGAGCAGGGTCTGCAGCGCCAGCAGGATCTGCTGGGTCAGCCGCTCCTGCACCTGGGGACGACGGGCGAAGAACTGCACGATACGGTTGATCTTCGACAGGCCAATCACCTTGCCCCGAGGGATATAGGCCACATGAGCCATGCCGTCGATGGTGACGAAGTGGTGTTCGCAGGTGCTGGTGAGGCTGATGTCCCGCACCATGATCATCTCGTCCACCTGCATCTTGTTCTCGATCACCGTCACCTTGGGGAAGGTGGAATAGTCGAGGCCGGAGAAGATCTCGTTGACGTACATCTTGGCGATGCGATGCGGCGTCTCGGCCAGACTATCATCGGCCAGATCCAGCCCCAGCGTCTCCATGATGGAGCGCATATGGCCTTCGATCTTCTCCCGCTTCTGCTGGCTGTTCAGCTCGTTGGTGACCAGGGGGGTTTCCAGTCCCTGGGCTTCGAGGGCAGCCCTGACCAGCAAGGCTTCCGGACTTAAGGTTGTCATTATCTTCTCTCCCACGCTCAGGGACTGTGAGGGCAGCTCAAGGAGCAACCCCTTATGTTATGGCGGCGTACAGGGCCGATGGTATCGCTGTAATGGTCGCCACACGGGATGTGACGGCCATCTGTTATGGCGGCATAGTAAACGGCCATTGCCGCCAAGATTCAAGTCAACTTGTGCGTCACCTCATACTTTATGGCCATCTCACCCCGTTTCAGCGCCGATTACCCCGAGAATCCTTGAGATAACCTGCCCATCCCCGGGGATTTTTGTGATAATCCCGCCTTCAATCATAGAAAGAGGTCATGACGATGGGATTTGATACCAGCGGACTACTCCCCTTAAGCGATGCCCTGCAAGGGATGCTGGAACAACTCGCCTGCTGCTGCGACAGCGAGCAGTTGCCCCTGCCAGAGGCCCTTGGCCGGGTACTGGCCTGTGATATCGCCTCCCCACTCGCCGTGCCCCCCTTCGACAACTCTGCCATGGACGGTTACGCCGTGCGCCTTGCGGATCTCGCCAGCGGAACCCCGCTCATCATGGCGGGCAAGGCATTTGCCGGTCAGCCCTATCAGGGCGAGTGGCCCGCTGGCCACTGCGTGCGGATCATGACCGGCGCCCCGGTACCCGCAGGCACAGATGCGGTGGTGATGCAGGAAGAAACGCAGGCCGATGGCGATCGGATCACTTTTCTGGCGCAACCCGAACCGGGCCAGAATATCCGCCGCACCGGCAGCGATATCGGTAAAGGCGCCTGCGTGCTGCCAGCCGGTACTCGCCTTACCCCGCGCGAGATGCCGCTGCTGGCCTCCCTCGGCGTGGCTACCGTCGCGGTACGCCGACCGCTGAAAGTGGCCATCTTCAGCACCGGTGATGAACTCAAACCGGTTGGTACCCCGCTCGCCCACGGCGATATCTATGACTCCAATCGCTATGGCGTGCGGGCCATGCTGGCGCGGCTAGGCTGCGACTGCCTCGACCTTGGCATCATCCCCGACGATCCCGCCCAGCTGCGCGCCGCCTTTATCCGCGCCGACGAAGAGGCCGATGTACTCATCACCACCGGCGGCGTCTCGGTGGGGGAAGCGGACTTCACCAAACAACTGCTGGACGAGCTCGGCGAGATTGGCTTCTGGAAGCTGGCCATCAAACCGGGCAAGCCGTTTGCTTTTGGCCGTCTGCCCCGCGCCTGGTTCTTCGGCCTGCCGGGCAACCCCGTCTCCGCCATGGTCACCTTCGATCAGCTAGTGCAACCGGCGCTGGCCAAGCTGGCGGGCCAGCAGTTCGAGCGCCCGCTTCAGCTACAGGCCATTGCGGCCGAGCCACTCAAAAAGAGCCCGGGCCGACTCGACTTCCAGCGCGGCATTCTGAGTCAGGGACCGAACGGCCTCGAGGTGCGCAGCACCGGCTCGCAGGACTCTGCCGTGTTCAGCTCCCTGTCGCGAGCCAACTGCTACATCGTTCTTGAACTGGAACGGGGCCGCGTTGCCGCAGGCGAGACGGTGACCGTGGAGCCATTCGGGGGATTGCTGCTGTGAGCGAGATCCTGAGCGACGCCGAACTGCTGCGTTACAACCGCCAGATCATCCTCAAATCCTTCGATTTCGAGGGGCAGGAGGCGCTCAAGCAAGCCAGGGTGTTAGTGATCGGCGCCGGTGGCCTTGGCTGCGCCGCCAGCCAGTATCTGGCGGTGGCCGGTATTGGCCAACTCACCCTGGTGGATTTTGACAAGGTGGAGCTCTCCAACCTGCAGCGTCAGGTGCTGCACAACGATGAGCGAATTGGCCACTACAAAGTAGACTCTGCCGCCCAGTCGCTGCGTGCCCTCAATCCTTGGCTTGAGGTGGAGACCCACGCTACCGTGGCCGACGAGGCGCTGCTCGATACCCTGTTGCTCCAACACCAGCTGGTCTTGGATTGCACCGACAACCTGACCATTCGCAATCTGCTCAACCAAAAGGCGCGCCAGCACAGGGTACCGTTGGTCAGCGGCGCCGCCATCCGGCTGGAGGGTCAACTCTGCAGCTTCACCTGGCAAGAAGATGAACCCTGCTACGCCTGCCTCAGCGCCCTGTTCGGCGAGCAGGCCCTCACCTGCATCGAGGCGGGCGTACTCGCCCCCGTGGTGGGATTGGTGGGCAGCCTGCAGGCACTTGAAGCCATCAAGATCCTGGCCAGCATGGGCAAAAGCTACAGCGGCCGCCTGCTGATGATCGACGGCCTAAGCGGCACTTTCCGCGAGATGAAGCTGCCCAAGCGCCCCGACTGCCCGGTCTGCTCACATCCTTGAACCCGAGTGATATGTCTAGTCCTGAAATAGGTTTACACATTTTCAACTAGCATTTCTCTACTCAGAACCCCCTATGTACCGCATCGGGGGTTCTGTATTTCAACGCATGATGCGGCCGCTCCGCGTTGTAAATATCCACCGCTTCACGCACCATTTCCCGCGCTTGCGTTAAATCCTGCGGGCTTTGCAACAACAACTCTCCTTTCAAAATCCCGTTCACCCGCTCCGCCAACGCATTCTGGTAACAGTCATGTCCATCCGTCATCGAGCATTTCACCCCGTACCGTTCATGTAATGACTGATACAGCACCGAGCAATACTGCACGCCGCGGTCCGAGTGATGGATGAGTTCACCGCCGCCACGCCGTTGCTTCAGTGCTTTCTTGAACGCCATCGCCACCGACTCCGCGTGCATTCCTTCGTGCACGTGATGGCCCACTATCTTGCGTGAGTAGGCATCCGTCACCAGGCTCAGGTACAGCGGTCCGCTCCTGGCGGGCAGATAGGTGATATCTGCGACCCAGACCTGCTCCGGAGCCACCGGCGTAACCTGCTCTGGTCCCGCCTTGCGCAAGTTGGGATGACGGTAGAAACGGTGAAAACTGTGGGTGGTCTTGTGATACGCCCGCTTAGGCTGCACCAGCAAGCGGTGCTCGGCCAATATCTGAAACAGCCTGTCCCGCCCTACCTTGAGCCCGCCATCCTCCTGACCCTGCAGCAGATAATGCAGCTTGCGAGTGCCGACCCGAGGTTGTCGCAGTCGAACCTGACGCACAAAGCGCACCACCTGTAGCCCTTGTGCATGGCGCTCGTCGGCGACCCGATTGCGCTTGTAGTAAGCCTGCCGGCTTATCCCCGGAAACAGGCAAGCCCTGACAATGGTCAGCCTCTCGACTTGCCGCTGCGAGAGGACTTGCCGGGTCGCTTTTTTACGATGGAGACGCCGTAGTCATTCTTCAGTACATCGACGATGGCCTCAAAGAACTGGGCCTTCTGACTCATCAGCGCCAGCTGCTGCTCGAGTTCCTTGATGCGCTGTTCGGGCGTCTGGTTGTCGGGGTCAGGCATGGTGATGCTCCTGCAGGCGCGCACAGAAGCCCCCAGGCTCCAATCTTGCCGACCATGTTTACGCAACCATACCAGAACGGTGGAGCGGCCCTGAATGCCATAACGGACCTGAGCCTGTTTGTAGGTGAGCTCGCCTTTTTCAATCTGCTCGACCAGTGCCAGTTTAAAAGTCAGCGAGTAATCGCGCTGTGTCCGTTTCACACCTTGTCCCATCGGGTTCTCCATTTATTGGGGGGAAAGGTGTAAACCATATTCAGGACGGGACAA
>NZ_JBFODG010000002.1:0-108025 GCF_040908215.1 Aeromonas sp. R5-4
TGGTGGAGGGAGAAGGATTCGAACCTTCGAAGGCAGAGCCGTCAGATTTACAGTCTGATCCCTTTGGCCGCTCGGGAACCCCTCCACGGGGTATTGCTTTAAAATTGTCGCACTTGAAATGGTGGAGGGAGAAGGATTCGAACCTTCGAAGGCAGAGCCGTCAGATTTACAGTCTGATCCCTTTGGCCGCTCGGGAACCCCTCCACAAGTGCGAGGCGCATACTAACAGATCTTCCGGTTTTGTGAACCCCCAAGCAGGATTTTTCCATTAAAAGAATTGGATTTGTGGCCGATAACCAGTGAAATCGCCATTTTCGAGAGTTATCTCATGCTGCCCAGTTCAATCCGTAATCACCTGCTCGTTGATGAGGGCCAGTTGGGGCAGCGCCTCAACCGTGACCTGCAGCATGGGGATCGGGCTGATTTCCGGCTGCATCTGGCCCTGCTGACCGATGCGGTGGAGGAGCAGCCCTGGTTTGATGCCAAACCGGCGGCCACTTCCCAGAGCCGTGACTGGCGTCTGCACTTTGATCTGCGACCGGCAGAGGTGCTGGTGGCTGAAGGGGCGGGGAGTGACTGCAGTGCCATCAATGAGCGGCTGCAGCAGGGGGGAAGCATGGTGGATGTGCGGCTCTGGCTGGTGCTGCAAACACCGCCGCTGGCGGTCAAACAACCGCTGCTGGATGAGGCTGTCTACGACAACCTGTCACCGCTGGCGCGGGAGCGGTTGCAAGGAAAGCTGGCCGATATGCCACGCCAGGAGGATCCGCTGGTATTGCTGCCGATCCTCGATCGTTTGCAACAGGGGGTGGATACCCGGTTGCACTGGCTCAGTTGATGGCGCCTGTTCACTGGTGTAACGCGATGCTTGTCGGCAAATCACAGGCAACAAAAAGGCGGGTGACCCCGCCTTTATGCTCTTTGGAATTTTTAGCCTTGCGGCATGCAATCAAGCGTCAGCTTCATCCGGTTGCGGCTGCTCTTTGAGCGCGGCATTGGCACGACGGGCAATCGGCTTTTCGGTGTGACGGTTGAGTTGGCGCTCCAGTTTTTGCCCCAGTTCGTTGATGGCGGCGTAGAGATCCTCATGCTCTGCCTGGGCAAACAATTTGCCGTTGGGGATGCCAGCACTGGCTTCGACAGTGAACATCAGACGCTCTTTGGAAACAATCACATGGGGTGTGATGAGAGGCACCTGAAGACGTTCGAGCTTTTCAAAACGGGATTCGATGCGCTCGCGGATAGCCGGGGTGATGTCGATGATTTTGCTGGTAATTTCGATTTTCATATTGGCCCCCTTCGGGTCGTCTTGCTTGTGTCTTCACCTTCAGATTACTCATTGGTAAAGATTGAAATGTGATCCATGTCACATAACCTTCCCTTGGCTATTCAGCAACTTATAAATTGTGATCTTTTCCGGTTTCGTGCCAAAAACAGCTTGAGCTCCATGAAACTGGCAGGCAGTATGACGGGAATAGGATCGTTTCTGTCCCTTCTTGGCAGCACTTCGTGTCGACCTCATGTCCGGTTTCCACTGCTTGATATCGCATGTTTGTACTCTTCCCTCGCAACCTCTGAGCTGATGAGCGGATGCAGGGGGCGTTGCTATGCCTGATTGGACATCAAACGTGGTTGGTTGTTGTGTTGGAGTGGTAAATGAAGCAGCAGGCCACGCAAGTCATGTGGTTTTTCGATCGGCAACATGATCAGTGGAGTCTCTCTGATCAGGGGGCCTACCAGCAGTGGCAAGGGGAGGGCAATCATCCCTGGGCCGCTCGCCTGTTACCGGAAGATGAGGCAGGCTTTGCCGACTTTCTCGTCCGGCTTCATGAATCACATCTGCCTGAACAGTTTATCGGTCATCTGAAAGATGATCAGGGGCAGCTCAACCATGTGCTCTGGAGCGGCCAGTTTGTGCCCACCCAGCAGATCTGCTGTGGCTGGCTGGCTCCTCTTGATACCGCCAACAGTTCAGTATCCTCTCTCAACCTCTCTTTGCCGTTGCTGCAAACCACCCTGCTCACCCAGTTGGCGCAGGCGCTCTCTGCCCGCACTGGGCTCGATTTCTTCAATACCCTGGTCAGCCAGCTGGCCCATATCCTCAAGGTGGATGCGGTCTGGGTGGGTGAGTTGTGCGGTGCCGACCGAGTCAAAGTGCTGGCTGCCGACGGGCTGGCGCAGAAGGACTATCCGCTGGCGGGTTCCCCCTGTCAGGAGCTCTACAAGCAAGGGGCCATCTGTTTCGAGGTGATCGACGAGTCGCAGGAGTATCAACCCTGGTTGGCGGCCGGGCAGACTTATTATGGTCAGCCGCTGTTTGATGCCAGAGGCCAACTTCTGGGCCATCTGGCGCTGCTCTATTCGGCCCCGGCAGATACCAGCAATCTCACCTCGGTGCTCAATACCTTTTCGGTACGGATGGTGGCCGAGCTGGAGCGTCTGCAATCCGATGCCCAGATGCGCCTCTCTGCCGTTGCATTCGAGACCCACGAAGGGATCATCATTACGGATCCGGGGTTCAAGATCCTGCGGGTCAACAACGCCTTCAGCCAGATCACCGGCTTCGACAGCCAGTCGGTGCTGGGCCTGCATCTGGAAGAGGATCTCTGGCCCAATCTGGGTGGGCTCGGCTACGAGCTCAATACCCTCAGCCGCTGGCAGGGGGAGACCCAGCGTCGCCATGTCGATGGTCACACCTATCCCCAGTGGGAGATAGTGACGCCGGTGCAGGATGAAAAAGGGGTGATCAGCCACTTTGTCATCTGCTTCGAGGATATCTCCGAGCGCAAGGCGGCCGAGCGACGCATCCAGGATCTCGCCTATTACGACGAGCTGACCGGATTGCCCAATCGCCGTCAGCTCCACGAGACCCTGGTGCAGACCTTCAACGAGGCGACCCGCGACGGTCTGATTGGCGCCCTGCTCTTTATCGATCTCGATCACTTCAAGACCATCAACGACTCCCTCGGCCACGCCACCGGTGACTGGCTGCTCAAGGAGGTCGCCGCCCGTCTCAAACGGCTGGTGCGACAGGGGGATTGTCTGGCCCGCCTCGGTGGTGACGAGTTTGTACTGCTGCTGCCATCGCTCTCGGCCAGCCCGCCCCAGGCGGAGATGCAGGCCGATATCATTGCCGAGAGGCTCATCACCGAGATTGCCGCTCCTTATACCTATGTGGGGCAGGTGCTGCACATCGGTGCCAGCGTCGGCATTACTTTGTTTCCGGATCGGGAGCAGGGGGTCGATGATCTGCTCAAGCAGGCAGACACCGCCATGTATCAGGCCAAGTCCGCTGGCCGCAAGACCCGTCGCTTCTTCGATGCCTCGATGCAGCAGCAGGCGGATCGCCGTCTGCTCATTCACAACGAATTGCGCAATGCCCTCAGCCAGCAAGAGCTGACCCTCTACTATCAGCCTCAGCATATGGTCGATGGCGGCGATATCATTGGTGTCGAGGCACTCATTCGCTGGCAGCCAGCCGGTCGCTCGCTGGTTTCGCCTGCCGAATTTATCCCCATTGCCGAGGAGACGGACCTGATTGTCGATATCGGCAACTGGGTGCTGCACGAGGCGTGCGCCCAGTATGTGCTGTGGGAGGAGAACGGCATCCACATTCCGCAGATCTCGGTCAACGTCAGTGCCAAGCAGTTCCATGCCACCGATTTTGTCGAACGGATCCACGATGTGTTGGCGCAAACCGGCATGGATCCGGCCTGCCTCAATCTGGAGATCACCGAATCCGTGGTGCTGGGTCATGCCGAGGACACCATCAGCAAGATGACCGAGCTCAAGGAGCTCGGCATCAGCTTTGCCATCGACGATTTTGGCGCCGGTTACTCCTCCCTGAGCTACCTCAAGCGGCTGCCTGCCGATGAGCTTAAGATCGACCGCTCATTCATTCAGGACATCCCGAAAGATGGCGACAACATGGCCATCGTCGAGGCGGTGATCGCCATGGCGCGACATATGGGGTTCAACGTCACGGCGGAAGGGGTGGAGTCCCGTCAGCAACTGGAGTTTCTCAAGGCGCAGGGGTGCAGTTTCTATCAGGGCTATCTCGCCTCCAAGCCGCTGCCGGTGCCCTATCTGGAGAAATATGTACAGCGGCTGACCAGACCGGAGCAACTGCGTGAAATGCAGCTGAGCGAGGCAGAAAAATAGTCCCTGCTCCCCGCTGTAGCGCTGCCCGGCAACGGGTAGAATGAGAGGCAGTAGACCCACCGCCACCGGGCGGTGTATTGCCCTCAATGGAGATGTTCAGTGAAAGCTGTATGGGGAATTGTTTTGTCGGCGCTGTTTGTGCCGACCCTGATGGCGCAGACTGCCGACCAGACGCTCTACCGTCAGGCGTATGACGCCGTACGGGCCAATGACCAGGCCCGTTTCCAGCAAATTCGTGCCCGTTTGACCCATTATCCCCTGTTGCCCTATCTCGACTACTATCAGCTCGCCTTTCGTCCGGGGGCGGCGGATTACAACGATGTGACCCGCTTTATCCGCCAGCATGGGGATACCCCCCAGTCCAACCGGCTGGAGCGCAGCTATCTGACCTATCTGGCCCAGAGCCAGCAGTGGTCGCAGTTCCTGCGCTTCTATCCGGCCAAGCCGAGCTCCACCGACCTGCTCTGCATGCACTATCAGGCGCTCTATTACACCGGCAAGCCGAAAGAGGCGTTGCAGGGGGCGGGCAAGATCTGGATGAGCGGTCAATCGCGCCCCGATGCCTGCTCCCCGCTGTTCCAGCTGTGGCAGGCATCCGGTCAGCGAACCCAGGAGAAGATCTGGCAGCGGATGACGCTGGCGTTCGAGGCGGAAAACCCCAACCTGATCCGCCACCTTGGCGCGACCCTGGGTAGCGGCTTGCAAAGCTATGGCGATCAGATGGTGACCCTGTTCGAGCAGCCCGCCAAGGCGATGAACCCGGCCTATTTCAGCAGCAACCCCTATTCCCGCAAGCTGCTCTCTCTTGGTTTGACCCGCTATGCCAATCAGGAACCGGAGTCGGTGCTGCGCCAGCTTGCGCTGTTTCGCAGCCGTTTCGGCCTGACCCAGGCCGAGGTGAAACCGGTAGAGCGTGCCATTGCCCGCCGCCTGCTGCTGGATCGCTCCATAGCCCAGCGCAGTTGGGTCGACAGCACGGTGAAAAAGCTGGCGGATCCCGATATCACCGAGCTGCGGGCACGTCTTGCGATTTGGGAACAGGATTGGCGTGGCCTCTCCGGCTGGGTGAAGATGATGCCGATGGCCCGTCAGAAAGAGGATCGCTGGCGCTACTGGATGGCGCGCTCCCTTGAAGTGCAGGGGCAGCAAAAACCGGCGCGGGATCTCTATCTGGAGACCGCCAACCTGCGTGGTTTCTACGGTTTCATGGCCGCCCAGCGCACCGGTGTGCCCTATCGCATCAAGAACCAGAGCGTCAAGCATGTACCGGACTGGCGCACGGCCAGTCAGCGCTGGCCCTTCCTGTTGCGGGTGCGCGAGCTGCTGTCGATGAACGAGATTGCGGCGGCCCGCTCGGAGTGGATCCACAACATGGATCGCAATCCGGTGGCCCAGCGCATCGAGTTTGGTCATATCGCCCTCAATCAGGGCTGGCACGAGCTGGCCATTCTCGCCAGCATTCGCGCCGAAGCGTGGGATGCCCTCGACCTGCGCTTCCCGCTGCCGCTCAAGCGCACCTTCTCCCAGATGGCGCAAGAGCGCACCATGAACACCAGTTTGCTCTACGCCATCTCCCGTCAGGAGAGTGCTCTCTATCCGCTGGCCCAGTCGCCGGTGGGGGCGCGCGGTCTGATGCAACTGATGCCTGCTACTGCCAAAGAGACTGCCGGCAAGCTGGGGGTGCCCTATCGCAACGAGCAGCAACTGTTTGATCCGGCGATGAATATTCGTCTGGGGAGCGCCTATCTCAAGCGCTTGCTGGATGTCTATGACGGCAACAGGATCCTGGCGGCGGCCGCCTACAACGCCGGGCCGGGACGGGTAAAACGCTGGCGAGAGCAGAGTGACAACAAGCCGATGGACGTGTGGGTCGAGAGCATCCCCTACAAGGAGACCCGCAACTACGTACAAAACGTGTTGTCGTTCGATCTCATCTATCAGCACAAGCTGCAGCAGCCGCTGCGCTTCATGTCGGAGCGGGAGCTCAATCACGCCTATTGAGTCGGGGGCCGCCAGCCGGCCCCTGTTTTCAAATTTCCCTGCTGCCGGGTATCATCGGGTAAGGTTTTGTTACCAAAGGAAACATGCCTGGTGACCTGGCTCCGGGAATTGCATCAGGCCGCAGGGTATACTCGGGCGTCGGCACCGACAGGTTCCCCCACAATAAAGGAATGGATAGTGGCAACGATTAAAGACGTTTCTCAGCTGGCAAATGTGTCTATCTCCACCGTGTCGCGGGTTATCAACAACACGGCACAGGTAGCACCGGAAAAGCGTGAGGCCGTACTGGCGGCCATGAAGGAACTGAATTTTCGACCCAACAGTTTTGCCCAGGCACTGGTCAGCAAGCGTTCCAACTGCATTGGCGTGCTGGTTGGCGACCTCTGCGGCGGCCCCTTCTTTGCCCAGATGATGCGTGGCATCGAAACCATGGTCGATCAGGCCAACAAGTTCACCATCGTCATGTCTGGCAACCACGATATCGCGCGCGAGCGTCACGCCATTCAGGCGCTGCTGCAGCGACAGTGCGATGCGCTGATCCTCCACAGCAAGGCGCTCCCGGACGAGGAGCTGAGCGAGCTGGCGGCAGGCTCTACCCCCATCGTGTTCATCAACCGTCAGGTGCCGGGCTTTGAGGATCGCTGCGTCTGGCTCGATAACCAGGCGGGGATCACCACCGCGTGCCAGCACTTGCTGGATGCCGGTCATCGCAACATCGCCTTTATCACCTCTGATGATGAAGAGTTTGTCGATGGTCAGCAGCGGATGGCCGGTTACACCCAGACCCTGGCCAGAGCCGGGATCGCCTTTGATCCTGCACTCGTCAGCCGCGCCTATGCCGACGAAAATGGCGGCTATGTGGCGATGAGTGAACTGCTGGCCCGTGGTGTCGAGTTCACTGCCGTGCTCGGTTTCAACGACGGTATGGTGGCCGGCGCCATCTCTTGCCTGCTGGAGCGGGGTTACAAGATCCCGCAGCAGGTGTCGGTGGTGGGGTTCGACGATATCCCCTACGCCCGCTACATCTATCCCAAGCTCACCACGGTGCGCTACCCCATCGAGGAGATGGGCAGCCGCGCAGCCGAGCTGGCGCTGCGCCTGCTCGATCACAAGCCGGTGGACGGCCTGGCGCTCAAATTTGAAGCCCAGCTGGTGGAGCGTGAGTCAGTCGCCTGACGTGCGTCAGACAGCGAACAACAAGGTGGCCCCATCGGGGCCACACTCTTTTCTGCGTTATCTCTCTAATCCGCTATTTATCCCGCCAGGGCGATCCGCTGCTGGCGGCGTGCCTCCACCCCTTCTGCCACCATATCGAGCAGCCGCCTTGTCTGTTCCCAGCCGATACAACTATCGGTGATCGACTGGCCGTAGCGCAGCGGTTTGCTGCCAATCTCCTGACGCCCTTCGCAGATAAAACTTTCCACCATGATGGCGGCGATGGCATGGCTACCAGCACCCAGCTGGTCGGCAATGTTACGGGCAACCAGCAGCTGGCGGGCATGCTGCTTCTGGCTGTTGCCGTGGCTGCAATCGATCATCAGGCGAGGGGAGAGATGATGCTGGCGCAGCAGCTCGCCAGCCTCTGTAACATGATTGCTCTGATAGTTGGGCTGCCGGCCACCGCGCAGGATCAGATGGCAGTCGGGGTTGCCATGGCTGCGCACCAGTGCCAGCTGGCCATCACCGGAAGGCTGGGTATAGAGGTGGGCCGCCCGGCTGGCGAGGATCGCCTCGACCGCGATCCGGATATTGCCATCGGTGCCGTTTTTAAAACCGATGGGGCAGGGGAGGGCGGAGGCCAGCTGGCGGTGGAGCTGGGATTCTGTGGTGCGGGCGCCAATGGCACCCCAGCTGATGAGATCCCCCAGATAGAGCATGCTGGTGAGATCGAGAAATTCGGTGGCACAGGCGAGCCCTTCCTGTCCAA
The DNA here is from genome assembly GCF_040908215.1 of Aeromonas sp. R5-4. NCBI lineage: Bacteria > Pseudomonadati > Pseudomonadota > Gammaproteobacteria > Aeromonadales > Aeromonadaceae > Aeromonas > Aeromonas sp. R5-4. Next base: position 8,090 of record NZ_JBFODG010000002.1, read on the forward strand.
GTGCCAGCAGTAACTCCCGGGATTGGGATAGTCCCTTTTCCAGTCGATCGCTGCCATCGAGGTCGGGATCGAAGATAAATCCTTTCCAGCCGAGCGTCGTGCGCGGCTTTTCGAAATAGGTGCGCATCACCAGTTGCAGCTGCTCCCCGTATTGGCCCTGCAGTTCAGCGAGCTGGCCACCATAGTCGCGGGCGGCTGCCGGATCGTGAATGGAGCAGGGGCCGATCACCAGCAGCAGGCGATCATCCTCTCCCTGCAGAATATGGCGGGCTTGCTGGCGGCTGCGAGCGATCTGGCGAGCGAGCCGTGCCGGACAGGGTCTGGCCTTTAACATCTCGTCAGGGGTGGGCAGGGTGGCAAGGGGTGAAGCATTCAGAAGTGAGGTGAACATGAGCGATCCTGATGAAAATGGAAATCTGCATGCTCTTTGCTGTCCAGTGGGGATCTTCCCCTTATTCTCTTGGTTAACAGAGCGCGGGCATGGGCCCGCGCTCTGTTATATCGACCTTGGCTACCTTAGAAGCGGGCTGAGCCGCTGACGTAGTAGCTGCGACCCGGTTCGACGTTCTGGAAGACGGTGTCTTTCTCTTGCAGGCGCACGTCGGTCAGGTTGTTGATCCCCAGTCGCAGGTCAAAGTTCTCTGTGACCTTGAAGCCGGTGCCGAGATCGAAGGTCTGATAGCTGGGCAGCTTGTGCAGTACGACAACCTTGTTGACGGTCTGCTCGGCAAACTGGGTGCCGGTGTAGGTGGTGCCGACAAAGGCATTAACCCGCTCGGTGGCCTGCCAGGTGATCTTGGCGTTGGCCTTGTGCTCAGGCCGCTCGGGCAGAGCCTGACCCTGATCGCCTTCCGCCTTGAGGTAGGTGTAGTTGGCGCCAAGGTTGATATTGTCGGTCAGATCGAGCTTGCCGGTCAGCTCCAACCCCTTGGTGGTGGCTTTCTCCAGGTTGTACCAGGTGCGGTCAGTGGAGTTCGGCAGCTGTTTGAAGGTGAGCATGTCGTCGATGTCGGAGTAGAAGAGGGTGGCGCTGGTTTCCCAGATCCCTTCTCCTGCGATGACACCCAGCTCGTAGTTGGTGCTGGTTTCCGGCTTGACCTTGTCACTGCCATAGATGCGGCAGCTGCCGCCGCAGCTCTCGATGCTGTAACCGTTGGAGTACTGGTGTGGTGCCGGTGCCTTGAAGGCCTGGCTGACACCGCCTTTCACTGTCACCACATCGTTCATCTCATAGACCAGATAGCCGCGCGGGGTGAAGTGGCTGCCGTAGATCTCGTGGTGATCGTAACGGCCGCCCAGGGTGAAGGTCAGGCTGTCGGTCAGGCCGATCTCGTCCTGAGCGAACAGCGCCTCCTGAGAGTGACTCTCTTTGCCGCCGATATCCTTGTAGCTCACTGCATCCACCAGCTCCCGATCCAGATATTCACCACCCAGGGTCAGGTAGTGGTTGGCCAGCGCCAGGTTGGTATAGCCCTTGAGAGTCAAGGTGTTCTCTTCCAGCTCCCGTTGCTGCGGGGCTGAGTAGCTGGTGTTGAAATCGTCGATCTGGGAGCTTTCATAGTTGGCCATGACGGTGGTGTCACCCCAGCTCCAGTTCCCCTTGTGGGTCAGACCAAACAGGTTGCGATCGTTTTGCTGCTGGCGGCTGTGCACCTTGTTGCCGGTTTTGCGGAAGATATCGAGAGGCCGCTCATCCTGGTTGTAGAGGTAATCCAGCTCGAAGCGCTGCTGCTCATCCACCAGCCAGCTCAGGGTGGAGGCGAAGTTGCGGGTCTGTTTGGCTTCGATAAGGGGGATGCCGTCAGCAGCTTCGGTGGGGGTCCAGGCTTGACGGTCATACACCTCGCCGTTCATCCGGATCAGCAGGTTGTCGGTCAGCGGGCCGGTAAAGCCCAGGTTGGTTCTGTGCTGATCGCCGCCATCCTTGCCCTCGATGGCCTTGAAGTCGGCATCGGCCGCCCCTTGCCAGGTTTTGCCCGGCTGTTTGGTGATGATATTGATGACACCACCGATGGCATCGGAGCCGTAAAGTGCTGACATGGGACCACGGATCACCTCGACCCGCTGGATCATGCCAAGGGGGACCGGGGTGTTGTCGAAGTTGCCGCCGCGCCACAGGGCATTGGAGGAGGAGAGGCGTTTGCCATCCACCAGTACCAGGGTGTACTTGCCGGACATGCCACGAATGCCGATATCGCTACGGCCATTGGTGTCAGCTTCAGCCTGAATGCCCACTTCGTGGCGCAGCAGGTCGGCAAGGTCATTGACGGGCGCGGCGGCGATCTGTTCGGCCGTGATGACAGAGATAGAGGCCGGAGCCGAGCGGGTATTGTGCGCTGTGGTGGTGACGGTGATCACCTCATCGGCTTGAAGCGCGTTGCTGGCGGCGATCGCTTGCTGGGTCAGCAGAGTGACGATGGTAGTAGCCAGCAGGCTGGGAGCAATAAAACGGGAGGTTGAGGATTTCATTATTTACATCTTCCATAATATACAAATGATAAGCGTTATCATTATCAAATTGAATTTGCTCCGATCGCAACTCTTTTTTATCGGCGAAGCTCAGTTTCGTTCGTCACCCTCTTTTGACTAAAAAGAAGTTAATGAAATTGATTCTCATTTGTATTGATCGTTTTTTCGCTCCTTGTTAGGATGCCGTTCACCCTGATATCTGGTGAGTCAAATGACTCACTTTAAGTCGTGTCAGGCTGTGATTCATTCCAAGGAGTAGCACCGTCATGTGTGACCATGCACTGGAAGGAGAGTGGCCCGCCACAGCGGTCGGGTTGGATAAAGTGTGCTGTTTTGCAAGCGGTGACAGGGTATTGGTCGCTTCCGGTATCCACGACAGCTTTACCGGCATCCAGCCGGAGAAGCTGCTCGCCCATCTGCGTCAGTTGCGCCAGCAGGGGATGGTCAATCCCATCGCCATCGGCGCCATTCCGTTTGATACCCAATCCCCCTGGCATCTGGTGATCCCGGCGCAATCGCAGTGGGTCGCAAGGGATGCGATGTTGCCCGCCAGCTGTTGCCAGCTCCATGGCGAGGTGAGCGAAGTGACCGGCTCCGCCCACTATCAGGGGGCGGTGCGGGCAGCGTTGCAGCAGTTCAGCGAGGGGCAACTCGAGAAAGTGGTGTTGTCGCGCGCCATTGATGTGCAGAGCGCAGAGCAGACCTCCCCCGCACACGCCTATGGCTCTCTGCTGGCCCAGAATCCGGGGGCCTATGTGTTCCAGATCCCGCTGCCGGATGGGGAGACCCTGCTTGGCGCCAGCCCCGAGCTGCTGGTATCGCGCAGCGAGATGGCGGTGGTGAGCAATCCGCTGGCGGGCTCCCGTCCGCGCCTCGCTTTTCCCGATCAAGATGCGGCCAGTGCCGAGCTGCTGGGGGCCCAGAAGGATCGCTATGAACATGCGCTGGTGGCCGATGCGGTTGCTGCGGCCCTCGCTCCCTTCTGCCGCGAGCTGGACGTCCCTCTGGAGCCGCAGGTGATCGCGACCCCTACCATGTGGCATCTCTCGACCCGCATCGCCGGGCGGCTCCATGAGCCCTCTCCCGTTCTGGCTCTGGCGCTGGCGCTGCACCCGACACCGGCGGTGTGCGGCACACCGCTCTCGGCTGCGCGTCAGGCCATCGCTCGGCTCGAGGGGTACGATCGCCGCTTCTACTGCGGCGCCGTCGGCTGGATGGATGCCGATGGTAATGGCGAATGGGTGGTCACCATCCGCTGTGGCGTGCTGGCTGGCAGGCAACTGCGGCTCTATGCCGGCGCCGGGGTGGTGGTGGGCTCTTCGCCGGAAGCGGAGTGGCAGGAGACCGCCGCCAAGCTTGGCACCATGCTGCGGGCGTTTGGCCTCGAGAGCCGGGAGCCGGAGGTGACAACATGAAGCCGCTGGTACCCTTTACCCCCTGGCCCGCCGAGCTGGCAGCCCACTACCGGGCGCAAGGGTGGTGGTGCGGACAACCGCTCACCGCACTGCTCGATGACTCCGCCGCACGTTATCCCGAGCGCACGGCCCTGATCTGCGGCGAGCGCACCCTCAGTTATGGCCAGTTAAAGCGTGAGGTTGATGCGCTGGCGGCGCGGCTGGCCGCGCGCGGGCTGGGCCATGGCGATAGTGCGCTGGTGCAGTTGCCCAACTGCGCCGAGTTCTATATCTGCTGGTTTGCCCTGATCCGCTGCGGAGTAGTGGCGGTGCATGCCCTCTACAGCCATCAGCGGCGCGAGCTGGTGGCCTTTGCCCGCCAGATTGAGCCCGCCTTGCTGGTACTCAGCCCCTCCCATCCCGGCTTTGCCGGTGAAGCGGGGAGCCTCGTGGCCCTTGATGAGCTGGTATCTCCTTCCTGCCAGACACTGCTGTTCGAGCAGGCAGAAGGCTCCGATCTTCAGTCAGGATTTGCATGGTGTGAGCCTGACCCGATAGCCCGTGCTGATGGTTCGCCGCTGACGGCTATCGCGCCAACGCCTACCCCGGCCGATCAAGTCGCTTTTTTCCAGCTCTCCGGCGGCAGCACCGGCACCCCCAAACTGATCCCCCGTACCCACGATGACTATGGCTACAGCGTGCGCCAGAGCGTAGCGGTGTGCGGTTGGGATGAGCGGGTGATCTATCTATGCGCTCTGCCAGCGCCCCACAACTTTCCCCTGAGCTCCCCCGGCGCACTCGGGGTGTTTTATGCCGGTGGCTGCGTGGTGCTGGCAAAGGATCCCTCTGCGGCAACCTGTCTGCCGCTGGTGCAGCGCCATCAGGTCAACTGGGCGGCACTGGTGCCACCGACTCTGGCGCTCTGGCTGGAGGCGGCCAGCCACTATCCGCAGACCTCTCTGGAGTGTGTGCAGGTGGGCGGTGCGCGCCTCAGCCCGGCTCATGCCGATGCGGTAGCGAGCCGCCTTGGTTGCCGCTTGCAGCAGGTGTTTGGCATGGCCGAGGGGCTGGTCAACTACACCCGCACCGAGGATGACCAGTGGCACATCGTCAATAGTCAGGGTTGCCCGATGAGCCCGGGCGACGAGGTCGAGGTGCGGGATAGCGACGGGCGCCCCTTGCCCGATGGTGAGTGCGGCGAGCTCTGGACGCGTGGCCCCTACACCTTTCGTGGCTACTTCAAGGCCGAGGCCCACAATCAGCGGGCTTTTGACCGGGACGGTTTCTACTGCACCGGCGATCTGGTCTGCCGCTTGCCCGGCGGCTATCTGATGGTGGTGGGACGCAACAAGGATCAGATCAACCGGGGCGGGGAGAAGATCGACGCTCTCGAGATTGAAGAGCTGCTAATTACCCATCCAGATGTGCGGCAGGCTGCACTGGTCGCCATGCCTGATCCCATGCTGGGGGAGCGTAGCTGCGCCTTTTTGATGTGCCGCGCCCCCCTCAATCTGCCCCGCTTGCGCCGTTTCCTGCGCGAGCAGGGGGTGGCCGATTACAAACTGCCCGATCGCCTGGTGCTGGTGGATAAACTGCCTCACACCCCGGTCGGCAAGATAGACAAACAGACGCTGCGCGAGCAGCTCGCCAAGGAGTGTGCATGACCATTCAATCCCTCGCCGCCTACCCGCTGCCCACCGCTGAGGATCTGCCAACCGGGCGGGTGAACTGGCCCTTCGAACCGGGCCGTGCCGCCTTGCTGGTCCACGATATGCAGCACTATTTCGTCGATTTCTACGGGGCGGACAATCCGCTGATCAATCAGGTCATCGACCATATCGCCACCCTGATCCGTCAGGCGCGAGCTCTTGGCATGCCGGTGGTCTATACCGCCCAGCCCGCCGAGCAGAGTCAGGCCGATCGGGCGCTGCTCAACGACATGTGGGGGCCGGGGTTGACCCGAGCGCCGGAGCGTCAACCCATCGTTCCGGCGCTGGCACCCGAGCCGCAGGATACGGTGCTGACCAAGTGGCGCTACAGCGCTTTTTGCCGTTCACCGCTGGCCGAGCTGATGGCCGAATGGGGGCGAGATCAGCTGGTGATCTGCGGCATCTACGGCCATATCGGGGTGATGCAGACGGCGGTCGATGCCTTTATGCGCGATATTCGCCCCTTCCTGGTGGCTGATGCCATCGCCGATTTTTCCCGCGAAGATCATCTGCTGGCGCTCTCCTACGTCAGCCGCAATGCCGGTCGGGTGATTACCGTGGCCGAGGTGATGGCGGCCAGCAAACGCCCTCTGACTCGCGAGTCGCTACGGGCTCAGGTGTTGGCACGGCTGCCCGCCGAGATGCAGCAGGAGCAGCCCACCGAGGATGACAACCTGCTCGACTACGGTCTCGACTCGCTGGCGGTGATGGGGCTGGTGGAAGAGTGGCGTCAGCAGGGGCTGGTGGTGGAGCTGGCCGAGCTGGCCCGCACGCCGACCCTGGCTCACTGGTGGGAGCTCCTCTCCCGTCAGCTTCACGTCAGTCAGCACAATGTCAGTCAGGACACGGCTCGTCGGGTCAACGAAGATCACGTCAGCGAACCGGAGTGCACCCCATGAGCGAGTGGCAAGGTAGAACCGTCTGGGTAACCGGCGCGGCGCAGGGGATTGGCCATGCGGTGGCGCGCACCTTTGCCGAGGCGGGGGCCAGCGTGGTGGCGCTCGATCAGCAACTGGCCGAGGCGCTGCCCGGCAACGTGAAGGGAGTGGTGATCGATGTCAGCGACAGCGAGGCCGTGACCCGCTGCTGCGAACAGCTGCTGGGCGAGGGGCTGGGGCCCGATGTGCTGGTCAATGTCGCCGGCGTACTGGCGACCGGCAGGCTCGATGAGGTGGATGACGCCCTCTTGCTGCGCACCTTCGCCATCAACACCTTCGCCCCCTTCTATCTGATGCGGGCCCTGACCCCCTGGTTTCAGGGGCGGCGCAGGGGCGCCATCGTCAATGTCTCCTCCAATGCCGGTCGGGTGCCGCGAGTGGGTATGGGCATCTATGGCGCCTCCAAGGCGGCGCTGACCAGCCTCACTCAAACGGCAGGGCTGGAACTTGCCCCCTATGGGGTGCGCTGCAATCTGGTGTCGCCGGGCTCGACTCGCACCCCCATGCTGTACGGCATGTGGCAGGAGGGGGAGGCTGAGCAGCGGGAGGGAGAACAGCGCACTATCGCGGGTCTGCCCGGGCAGTTCAAGCTGGGGATCCCCCTTGGCAAATTGGGTTCACCCGACGAGGTGGCTGCCTGCGTGCTGTTTCTCGCCTCCGATGCCGCCAGCCATATCACCCTGCAGGATCTGGTGGTCGATGGCGGTGCCACTCTGGGGGTCTAGCCCGCGCGCTGCCGGTCTGGCAGGCGTGACACTCTCTTTATGGAGGAGGCCTTACCTCCTCGCTTTTCAGCCATGCGGGCAGGAGCAACTCACTGCCCGCTTGATGTTTGCGCAAGGACATTTCCATGGAACAGACAATGGCGATGCGCGCCACTCGCCAGCGTGGGGAGCAGCCGCGCTGGCCGCTAACCACCGCTCAGGCGGGCATCTGGTTTGCCCAGCAAAAATACCCGCAGAGCCCCGCCTGCAATACCGGCGAGTACTGGCTGCTGGAGGGGGCGCTGGCTCCCCATCACTTCACCCGCGCGGTACGCCAGACCATCGACGAGATCCCCGGTCTGCACTGCGCCTTTGTTGCCACTGTCGATGGCCCGCAGATGGTGGCCAATCCCGCTTGCTGGCAACTGACCGAGCGGGATCTGCGCAGCGAAGCCGACCCGCTTGCAGTCGCGCAGGCCGAGATGCGTGCGCAGCTGGCAGTTCCCTTCAATCTGGCCGGGGGGCCGCTGTTTGCCACCACCCTCTATCGCCTCGGCGAGAGGCGGTGGGCCTGGTTTATCGCCGTGCACCATATCGCTATCGACGGCTTTGGCCTGAGCCTGCTCTGCCAGCGGGTGGCAAATTGGTATGAGGCGCTCTGTGCCGGCGAGCAGCCTGCCCCCTGTCGTTATGCGACCCAGCAGGAGTTGCTGGCTGAAGAGGCGGCCTATCAGGATTCGCCACGCGCCGCGCGGGATCGCGATTTCTTCATGCAGCAGCTGGCCGGGATGGAGAACCCGGCGTCGCTCTCCCGCCGTCCGGCGCAAGGGCCGGGCCCCACCTATCGTCTTGAACAGCGGCTGGCTGGCCGCCAGTGGCAGGCATTGGTAGAGCGGGCGAGTCGCTCGCTCTGCCACCCCTACAGCCTGCTGCTGGCGGCGGTGGCCAGTTATGTGCTGCGGATGAGCGGCGCTGGCGAGGTGGTGCTGGGTATTCCGCTGATGGGGCGGCTTGGCTCATTGGCGGCCGATACCCCCTGCATGAAGGTCAATGTGGTGCCCCTGCGCATCGAGTTGAGCGGCACCAGCCGGGTAGGGGCGTTGCTGGTACAGGTCGAGCGGCAATTTGCCGCCCTGCGTCGTCATCAGGGCTGCCGTCAGGAGTGGTTGCAACAGCGCCAGCCGGGCCAGCCGTTGTTTGGCCCTCAGGTCAATCTGATGCCCTTTGCCCGTACCCTCAGCTTTGGTGAAGGAGACAACCAGGTTCGTGGCGAGGTAGAGGTGCTGGCGGCGGGGCCGGTGGAGGAGTGCGCCTTCTACTTTGCCGAGGAGGCAGGCGTGATAACCCTGACCTTTGAAGCACATCAGGGGCGCTTCAGCCAACAGGAGAGCGAACGTCATCTGGCCCGATTGGTAGCTTATCTGGCGGCCTGGAGTGAGGCGGATGACGAGGCCCTGGCTGTGCGCTTGCCGCTGCTGCTGCCTTGCGAGCAGGCTGAGCTGGCGCGCTGGAACCAAACCGACCATCCGTTGCCGACCACCACCCTGAGCGCACTGCTGGCCGAGGGGCTGGCGGCGGCGGAACAGAGCGCCATCGCGCTGGAGTGTGGCGCCGAGCACTGGAGTGTGGCCGAGTTGCGCCAGCGAACCCGCCAGCTGGCCAGCTATCTGGCGGGGAGAGGCGTGGGCCCCGGTTGCCGGGTGGCGGTGGTGATCCCGCGCTCTCCCGAGCTTATTCTCGCCCAGCAGGCCATCATGGCGGTGGGGGCCGTCTATGTGCCCGTTGATCCGGACTATCCGGCGGAGCGGATCGGCTACATTCTTGCCAGCAGCGATCCTGTGCTGGTGTTGACCAGTCGTACGCTTAAAATGCCGCTCGACGTGGCGGCGCCACTCGTCTGCCTCGATGCCACCAGTGTGGCAGAGCAGTTGGAGACGATAGACGTGACGGCGATAGCACCTTGTGATCTGCCTGTCCCCAAGCCGGAAGATGCGGCCTACATCATCTACACCTCCGGCTCGACCGGTCGGCCCAAAGGGGTGGTGGTGAGCCACGGCGCCATCGTCAACCGACTGCTCTGGATGCAGCATATGTATCCCATCGGCCCGGCGGATCGGGTGCTGCAAAAGACCCCGGCCGGTTTCGATGTCTCCATCTGGGAGTTCTTCTGGCCCTTTATGACCGGGGCGCGGCTGGTGCTCGCCAAACCGGGCGGCCACAAGGACCCCGCCTACCTTGCCGAGCTGATTGAGCAGGCCGGGATCACCACCTTGCACTTTGTCCCCTCCATGCTGCAGATCTTCGTGGCGCAGGCCGAGCCTGCCCGTTGCTGCGCCCTGCGGCAAGTCTTCTGCTCCGGCGAGGCGCTGCCCGCGGATCTGGTGCAGCGCTGGTATGGGGCATTTTCAGCCCCCCTGCACAACCTCTATGGCCCGACCGAGGCGGCGGTGGATGTCACCTGGTATCCCTGCCGGGCAGACGAGGCGGTGACCAGCGTGCCCATCGGCTATCCGGTCTGGAATACCTGCATCCACATTCTCGACCCCTGGTTGCAGCCGGTGCCGCCCGGTGTGGAGGGGGAGCTCTGGATCGGCGGTGTACAGGTGGCGGAGGGCTACTTTGGCCAGCCCGAGCTCACCGCCGAGCGCTTTATTGCCAACCCCTTCGGCGCGGGACGGCTCTATCGCAGCGGCGATCTGGCCGCCTGGCGCGAGGATGGCGCTATCGAGTATCTGGGGCGCCTTGATTTTCAGGTGAAGATCCGCGGCCAGCGCATCGAGCTGGAGGAGATCGAACAGGTGCTGCTGCGCCATCCCCGGGTGGCGCAGGCGGTGGTGCTGGCCCCCGAATTTGCCCCCGGCGATCGCCGTCTGGTGGCCTATGTGGTGGCCGCAGATAGCACAGAGCTGACGCTGGCCGAGCTTACACCTGCCCTTGGCGCTGCCTTGCCCGACTACATGGTACCGGGGCTCCTGGTAAACCTGGCTGAGCTGCCGCTTACCCCCAATGGCAAGCTGGATCGCAAGGGGCTGCCGCTGCCCGATATGGCGTCGGCGGTGGGTCAGTCACTGCCGAAGACCCTGCTGGAGGAGCGGCTCTGTCGCCTCTTCGCCGAGATACTGGGGCTGGCGCGGGTCGGCGCCGACGATAACTTCTTTGCCCTCGGCGGCCACTCCCTGCTGGCGGCGCAACTGGTGGTGCGCATTGAAGAGTCGACCGGACAGGTGCTCACTTTGGCCAGTCTGTTCGAAGCGCCGAGCCCAGCCCAGCTGGCGCGTCGTCTTGGCGGCGAGCGGGAGGCCATGCCCATGCTGTTGCCCTTGCGGGCGCCCGGTGCGCAGTCCGGCGTATCAGGGCCCACCCTCTTTTGCGTCCATCCTGCAGGGGGGCTCGGCTGGTGTTATGCGCCGCTGGTGCCCCATCTGCCGACCGACATGGCGGTCTATGCCCTGCAGGCGCGGGCGCTCTGCCAACCGGATGCGCCGCTGCCCGCCAGCTTCGACGAGTTGGCCCTCGATTATGTGACCGAGCTGCGTCGTCAGCAGAGCGAGGGGCCCTACTGGCTGCTCGGCTGGTCCCTCGGGGGCATGCTGGTGCACCGGATGGCCGCCATGCTGCAAGAGCAGGGACAAGAGGTGGCCATTGTGCTGCTGCTCGATGCCTACCCCTGTCAGCAGTGGCAGACCCAGCCGCTGCCCGACGAGCAGCGGATGCTCGATGCGCTGCTGCGAATGGGGGGCATTGCGGTTGCGGATGAGGCGCTCGACTCCCTCACTCGAGACGAGGTGGTGGCCCGACTGGGGGCGGAGGGGAGTGCGCTGGCTATGCTCGACGAGCAGGTGGTGAGCGCCATGATTGAGCTGGTGGGCCACAACAACCGGCTGATCCGTGAGCCGGTCGACTACTGCTACCACGGGGAGGTGATCTTTATCGAAGCATCAGCTTCCCGCCAGCCCTGGCTGGATGGACGTGGCTGGGAGCCGCTGACAAAAGGGGAAATCCGCTATGAGCGCTTCCCCTGCCTGCATCAGGAGATGGTGCATCCCGACTGGCTGGCGAAGGTCGGTGTCCTTATTGGTGCGCGGGCCGATGGGGTCTGGCAACAACCGCACATCCGGCAGGAGGGGGGCGCATGACCCCGGTTGCTGCCATCCGGGAAGCCTTGCTGGCGGGCAAGTCGGTGGGGCTGGGGGAGCCGCACTGGCACCCGGATTTTATCCGGCGCCAGCACGCCTGGCTGTGTGATCCGGCGCTCTGGGGAGTTATGACTGATCTGGTGCTGGAGTGCGGCAATCGCCATCATCAGGGCTTGCTCGATGCCTGGCTGGCGGGGGAGGAGTGCTGGCAGGGGGCGCCGCTGACGCTGGCACGACTCTATCCGGTCTGGCTCGACTCCTGCGCCTTTCCCGCCTGGATGGCCCCCGAGTTTCCGGCTCTCTTTTCCGCTCTGCGCCAGAGCAATCTGGTGCGCCCTAAACATATGCGGCTACTGGTGCATCTCTGCGAGCCCTTATTCGAGTGGCAGGAGATGAGCCCGGAGCGCTGGCAGCAGCACAACAGGGGGCGGGATCAGGCGCTGGCCGACTATCTTCTAACACTTCCCCCGCGCGGCGTGGTGGTGCTGGCAGGGGCGCGCCATCTGCTCAAAGCAGCAGGGGATCCCCACTTTGCGCAGCCGACGCTGGGCCAGTTGCTGGAGGCTGCACGGCCGGGCTGGCTGCAGGTGCTTCACCCCTGGCCAATGGTTGATGGAAAGGGAGATGAGGAAGAGGAGCGGGTGTGCGAGTTGGCCGATATCACAACTGCTGACCTCTATCCCCACTGGCCGACGCATCCGCCGCTGGAGACCCTCATCGACAGGTTGGTGCGCGTGACTGACCGGGGACGGGAGATGCGAATTTGCCCGACTTTGCTGGCCGAGCCCTGGCGCAGCCACTTGCTAAGCCGCGCTCACTTGCTGCCAGCTGGCATGGCCAGCCAGCTGCAACACTGGCTGGCGTAACTGCTGGTTGGAGTAACCCCTGACAAGAAGTAACAGCTAACTGAAGTAACTCAATGGGGGAGCAAGGCTCCCCTTTTTCACATTTTGCATCCTGCATTCAGCGCTGCAAAGTTGCACCATTTACGGCATACCTTGCCACTCATCGCCGAAAATTCAGCTCCTTTGCTACTTTAAAGAAGTTTCTACTGGTCTTACCTGAGTAAATCCCTTTGCTTTTTATTTAACAAGGTATTTACATCTAGGTGTCACCAGCATCGGTGACGCTCACAACGGCAAGGAGCCAGTTATGACCCATGTCGACATCCCTTTCCTTCGTTACCTCGATGCGGAAGGGTGCCCGGTCGCCACCTTACCGACCTGGCTGGACAAGGCGATACTGCACACCTTTTACCGCAATATGGTGATGGTGCGCAGCTATGACAAAAAAGCGATTGCGCTGCAACGAACCGGCAAACTCGGTACTTTTCCCTCCCATCTCGGCGCAGAAGCCGTGGGGATTGGCATTGGTCTCGCCATGCAGCCGCAGGATGTCTACGTTCCCTACTATCGGGACATGCCCACCCTCTATGTGCGTGGCGTGCCGATGGAGAAAAACCTGCAATATTGGGGTGGTGACGAGCGGGGCAGTTTTTTTCTCAAACCCGATGGAACTCCCTCTGAAGATCTCCCCATCTGCGTCCCCATCGCCACCCAGATCACCCACGCCTGCGGTATTGCCTCGGCTTTCAAACTGCGTAATCAACCGCGGGTTGCCGTAGTCACCATCGGCGACGGCGGCACCTCCAAGGGGGATTTTCTGGAGGGGCTCAACTGCGCCGGTGTCTGGCACTTGCCGATGGTCATCATCGTCAACAACAACCAGTGGGCTATCTCGGTGCCGCGCAAGCTACAATCGAGCGCTCCTACGCTGGCCCAAAAGGGGATTGGTGCAGGGGTGCGCAGCCTGCAGGTGGATGGCAACGATGTGGTCGCGGTCTACGATGCCGCGCGCAGTGCCGTCGAACGGGCCCGCAGCGGCAAGGGGCCGACCCTGATAGAAGCGGTCAGTTATCGCCTCGGCGATCACACCACGGCCGACGATGCCACTCGCTATCGCGATGGGGCCGAGGTCGAGGCCGCCTGGGCGAAAGAGCCGGTCAAGCGGCTGCGCCAGTTTATGCACAGCCAGGGGTGGTGGGATGAAGAGCAGGAGCAGAGCCTGCTGGCGGAGGCTACCCGGGAGGTAGAGCAGGCGGTCGCCCGTTATGAGACGATGGCGCCCCAGCCGCCGGAGGCGATGCTCGATTATCACTACGCCAGCCTGCCCGCCGAACTCGTGCCCCAGCGCGAGCGAGTGATTGCCAAGGGGATGAAGCAGGAGGTTGGCCATGAGTGAGATCAGTTTGCTGGAAGCGGTCAACATGGCCCTTCACTACGAGATGGAGCATGACCCGGATGTGGTGGTGCTCGGCGAGGATGTGGGGGTCAACGGCGGGGTGTTTCGCGCCACCGTGGGCCTGCGCGACAAGTTCGGTTTCAAGCGGGTGATCGACACGCCGCTGGCCGAGGGATTGATCGCCGGGGTGGCGGTCGGCATGGCGACCCAGGGGCTCAAGCCGGTGGCTGAGTTCCAGTTTCAGGGCTTTATCTTCCCCGGGATGGAGCAGATCATCTGTCAGGCGGCGCGGATGCGAAACCGCACCCGTGGCCGCCTCTCCTGTCCCCTCGTCTATCGCTCCCCGTATGGCGCGGGCATTCATTCGCCTGAACATCACAGCGAGAGTGTCGAGGCGCTGTTTGCCCATATCCCTGGGCTACGGGTAGTGATCCCCTCCAGCCCGAGACGCGCCTATGGCCTGCTGCTCTCGGCCATCCGCGATCCGGATCCCGTGATGTTTTTCGAACCGGATCGCATCTATCGCTCGATGAAATCCGAGGTGGTGGATGACGGTGTCGGCTTGCCGCTGGATGTCTGCTTCACCCTGCGCCCGGGCCGGGATATCACGGTAGTGGCCTGGGGGGCCTGCATTCAGGAGGTGATGCGGGCGGCTAACCTGCTGGCCGAGCAGGATATCCAGTGCGAGGTGCTGGATCTGGCCACCATCAAGCCGCTGGATATGGAGACCATCCTCACTTCGGTGCGCAAGACCGGCCGTTTACTGGTGGTACATGAGGCGTGTGGCAGCTTCGGGGTCGGGGCCGAAATTGTGGCGCGGGTGACCGAGCAGGCACTTCCCAGCCTCAAGGCGCCACCCAAACGGTTGACCGGGGTGGATGCCGCCGTCCCCTACTATCGCAACGAGGCGTATTACCTCATCACCGAGCAGGATATCGCCGATGCCGCTCACCAGCTGATGGAGAACCAGTGGCTATGAAATTTTTCAAATTACCGGATTTGGGTGAAGGGTTGGCCGAAGCCGAGATCGTCGAGTGGAAGGTGAGTGCCGGTGATACCGTTGCGGTCGATCAGGTGCTGTTGTCGGTGGAAACGGCCAAGGCGCTGGTGGATGTCCCCTCTCCGGTGGCCGGGGTGATCGCCCGTCTCTGCGGCGCCGAGGGGGATATCCTCCATATCGGTGCGCCGCTGGTGGAGTTCGAGGGGGGCGAAGATGATGGCACCGTGGTGGGCAAGGTGAGCGCCCATCAGCAACATATCGAGGATCATTTTGTGGTGGGGGCCATTGCCCCGGGGGGATCGCTGGTGCAAGCCATGCCTGCGGTGCGACTGTTGGCACAAAAACTGGGTCTGTATATCGACCGGATCAAGGGAAGTGGCAGCGGCGGCATGGTGACCGAGCTGGATGTGCAGCAGGCATTCGAGTCACAGCAGAGCAGTGGCAACGAATTCCTCAAAGGGTCGCGCAGGGCCATGGCCAAGGCGATGGAGCTCTCTCATCAGACTGTGGTGCCGGTCAGCATCACCGATGAGGTGGATTTGCGTCACTGGCGCCCTGATGAGGATGTGACGGTGCGCCTTATCAAGGCCATTGGCGTGGCGTGCCGCGCAGAGCCCTCGATGAATGCCTGGTTTGATGGCGACACCCTGTCACGGCGGCTGTTCAAAGAGGTTAATGTAGCCATCGCTGTGGATTCAAAGCATGGCCTCTATGTGCCGGTGATGGAGAACGTGGCCGAACGGGAGGGGGCAGATATCCGGCAGGGGCTGGATCGGATGATCGCCGATGTGAAGGCGCGCGCCGTGCCGCGCGAGATGTTGCAGGGGGCGACCATTACGCTCACCAACTTCGGTGCTATCGCAGGCCGCTATGCGAGCCCCATTGTCACGCCGCCGCAGGTGGCCATCATAGGGGCTGGCAAACTGTTCGAAAAAGTGGTGTTCATCCATGGTGAAGCGCGTCCCGTAAGGGCATTGCCGCTGTCGATGACATTTGACCACAGAGCCTGCACCGGCGGCGAGGCGGCTCGTTTTCTCAGAGCGCTGGTCGAAGCGTTGGAAGCAGCCACCTTATAACGGTTTGTGCCCTGTCATTGGCAGGGCACAAATTTGTTTGCGTAATCTACAAAGCCACGTATAATCCAAACCAGCTTGAAAGGGCGATAGTTATGTCAATGAATACGATGTTTCACATCTTGTCCTGTTGTTCATAAGTTAATCCCGTTTTTTGAGCTTTACCCGCTGAAAAGCATAAGTAATTATTTTGAATACAGGTTTAAAAGATATGTCTAACATGATCACCGGTACCGTTAAGTTTTTCAACGAAACCAAAGGTTTTGGCTTCATCCAGCAAGAAAACGGCCCGGACGTTTTCGTTCACTTCAGCGCCATTCAAGGTAACGGTTTCCGTACCCTGGCTGAAGGTCAGCGCGTACAGTTCTCTGTGACCCAAGGTCAGAAAGGCCCGCAGGCTGAGAACGTAACCGCTCTGTAATTCTTACAGAATTTAAGAAAGCCGTGGTACCTCTGGTGCCACGGCTTTTTGTTTATCTGGCTTCTGCTACTGACTCCCATGTGCTGAATCATGCTGCTATCGCTCCTGCTTGCTGCCACCTTGACTCCGACTTCCGATGCGCCGGTACCGGTTCAATCCGCGATGGAAGCGCAGGTGATCTGCCAGCAATTTGTCCAGGTCCGAATAGGTGCTGCGCTGCAACCCGATGAGGTAAATGCGCGACTGGTACCTGAAAGGGAGGGGGAGTGGCTGGTGGATGGCAAAGTAAAAGGACCCGAAGGTCCTTTGCTGTTTGCCTGTCATCTTCACCAAGGGGAGCGCTGGGAGCTACTCAATTTTTCGCTCTGGGCACCACAGCCGGTCAAAGCGGTTTGAGTGCGACCAACAGATGTTGCAGGTGTTCAACCATGGTCATGCCAAACGGGGTGAGATAGCCGCCATCTTCTGCGCTGATGAGCCCCTGTTGATGCAGACGGGCTGCCGCCTGGCACAACTCTTCAGACATATCGCTGCGTAATTTAATCCCCAGGCTCATGTTGGCCGGATCAAAGCATGCCAGTATTTTCAAATCGTTCACGAATTCGTTAGAAACCTGGTCGATCCCAATCATGGATTTACTCCTTACGCTAAAGATGTATGCAAACTAGCATCCCCGGATCCACTTTAGTGGGCGCTGGCTCAAATTATTGACCTTTGACTGGATGCTGCGTTTCAAATGCTGTTTTTTTCGGCGTAATCAGATGGTTGGCTGACAGCTTCGCCAAGGGCCGAGCCGGACCAAACGTGGTAGGATAGGGCACTTCTTTATATCGGACGGTCTATTGGTGGCTGTTCGCCCTGTTCAAGGTATCGCTCATGGTCAAGATCACTCTGGTATCCCTGCTGCATTCACTTTGTACCCGCTTTCCGGTTTACCCCGCTGCTTCGTTGACGTCCCTGCTGGATGCCCATCAGGGCGAGGTGTGGTTACCTGCACGCAAGGGGGCTGACATTGCACTGTTGCGCAAGCATGCCAATGGGGCTCATGAGCTGGCGTCACTCGATGCGGGCTGGTGCGATTTTGCCGCCAGCGACAGCGGTGATACACCCGAGCTGGATGCACTGGCCAACTACGACAGCGAGATGATGGATAACCTGCTGATGTACTGGCACTGCGCCGCCAAGATCAACAGCCCGATCACCGATAACCTGTTCGAGTTGCGCCGCGAAGTGGTGGATGAGGCCCACGGGGTGAAACTTGCTGCCGCCTGGGAGCAGCAACAACAGCTGCGTTTTGATCAGCTGATGGCGATGGCGGCCAATGGCCGGGATCTGCTCTGCTTTGTCGAGGTAGAGTCCGCCTACTGGCTGCGGCAAAAGCTGAGCGAGCAGCCTGATGTGGAGCTGATCACCCCTGCGCTGTAAAAGGGGCAATATGATGGCTGGCGGCCTCGCTATCGAGGAGGCTGCTCTATCCTTATTTGCGTCATTGTCCTCCCCATCCGGTGCCAAGGGGCTGCAAGCTGGACAAGCTGACGACAAGATGTGAACATGGCGCCCTTTATCGAGAGAGAGACTTGGCCAATGAGCTATGAACTGAGCGACACCGAGCGCAATGCCGCGCTGCAACTGAACGCTGATTACCGTTACGATCACTTCATCAGCAAGCTGGTCGAGCATGAAGAGCTGTTCGTCCTGACTGACGAGCATGGCGTCATGATGCTGACCACCGATGATGAAGATTGCATCCCGGTATGGCCGCACCCGGAGTACGCCAAGGCGTGGGCCGAAGGTGAGTGGGCCGATTGCAAGCCGCAGTCCATCACCCTCAAGGTGTGGCTGGAGCGCTGGGTTGACGGTATGGAGCAGGACGAGCTGTGTGTTGCCGTGTTCCCGACCCCGGATCAGGAAGGCATCGTACTGGAGCCGGCCGACGTGGCTGACGCCATTGCCGAGAAGCAGGCCAAGCGCGGCTGATCACCGAGCTATTCGCAACACTGGTTGCCAACAAAGACCCCGCTATCTGGCGGGGTCTTTTGTTTTAAGGACTTTTGCCGATGGGCTGATGCAATCAGGGCTGGCGATAAGTGGTGTCGATGATGGGCTCGGCCGGGAAGATCTTGCCACTCTTGATAGCTGCCCTGGTCTCGGATTTTAGCTCTTCATCAATCCATAGCAGACCGCCATAGCTGTAACCGCTGTTGTCGCCACCGAGGGGCCAGTAAAGTTGCTCGCTCTTGGGGGTTGCAGGTACTTTTGGCAGTTTGATCCAGCGCCATGCGCCTTCCCGGGTGTAGGGCACCTGATACGCAGGCACGAAGCTGGCCAGTTCATAGAGCCGCTGCTGGATCTGCCGTGACAGGGCCGCCTTTTTGGCAAAGTCGAACTCCTTGTCATACTGCTCCACCAAGGCTGTGATGGCGTCGTCATCGATGTTCATGATGTTGTTGGTCTGGGGTTTGTTGGCGTTGATCTTGTGGAAGAACTCCCAATAGGCGGGATAGCGGCTGCCCGCCCAGGCCATCCAGGCGCTCTGGTGCTTTTTCTCCAGCATCGATTTGAAACCGGCCGATGCATCCATCAGGTTGAGCTCCAGATTAAGCCCCGCCTTCTTGGCCTCTTCCCGCAACAGCGTGAGCCGCTGGGCGTGCTCCGCCGTGGTGTAGGTGATAGCGAGGGTAAGTGACTGCCCCTTGTCGTTTTGCAAAATCCCCTGCGGCCCCACTTTGTTGAAACCGGCTTTGGCAAAGTATTCCCGTGCCAGTTTGGGATCGAACGGACGGGCCTTGATCTCGCTGTTGGTAAATTCACCCTGACCGGAGCCATAACTGTTGAGTCGCTGGTAATCCCCCCGCAGCAGGGTGGTGAGCATCTTGTCGAGGTTGAGGGCATGCTGGACCCCGAGCCGCACATCGAGATTATTCAGCTGCGGATCGGCGGTGTTGAGATAGAGCCCCATCGGCGATTGCGGAGTCTGGTTGTAGAACCAGGTGCGCCCGATATAACCCTTCTCGAACTCCGCGGTTTTGGTCTTGTCGTGCCACCAGTTGGGCATCACCAGCGGGAAGGTGTCGAGATCGCCGCGCAGGAAGTGCTGCCAGGCGATGTTCAGATCCCTGAGCACCTTGATCTCGATCCGCGCAGGATTGAAGCGATGCTGGAAGTAGCGCTCGTCATCCCCCCACCAGTTTTCAATCCGTTTGAAGGTGACCGATTTACCCTTTTTCACCTGATCGAGCTGATAGGGGCCGGTGACCGGCAACACCTTCCAGTTGTACTCCTTGACCCAGTTGGCGGTGAGCTTGATGGCGTGGCTCGGCTCCGGGCTGATGGGCAGTGACTCGAGCAGATCTTGGCGGCTCTTTTCGGTGCCGCTGGTGATGGCCAGGGTGTGATCATCAAACTTGGTGATGTCTGCTATCTGGGTGCTGTAGTAGTTGTTGTACCAGGGGTCGTTGATCTCTTTGCTGCGCATCATCTTGAGGGTAAAGAGCCAGTCATCGGCGGTGACCGGCTGGCCGTCTGACCAGCGCGCTTTGGGATTGATGCGAAAATAGAGGGTCTTGTTGTCGGTGCCGAAAGCCCACTCGTTTGCCAGCATCGGCATGGGGTTGCCGGTGACGGGATGAGTGCTCAGCAGTGGCAGGTTGGTTTCCCGCACGTAACCGGCAAAGCCGCCGTTGGAGTCGGGGCCATATTTGCGCAGGGTCAGGGGGAAGCTGGTCATAAAGGTGCGAAAGGTGCCGCCGCGCTTGGCGGCCGGATCGGCATAGAGAGGATCCTGGTTGTTGCTCTCCCACTTCAAGTCGGCGGGCAGCGTGGCACTCCAGCCAAACGGGCTCCAGCACAGGGTCAGGGTGATGGCGGTGGTGCGAATGATAGGGGAGAGTCGGCGTTCCCCGGCTGTGATGGTCGATGGCATGTCCTTGCTCTCCTGAAGTCTGCTTCCTGCAGATCACACACTGGTGATGTCAGTCCCGATGGGGACTGGCTCATCATGGAAATTTTATCCTGTCAGGTCAATGAAATAGCGTGAATTAGCGGGTGGCCTAGGCCGCAACGCAGTGCAGGATGATCCCCTTGGCCGCGATGGCGGCCCGCATGGGGGCGGGCAGGGCATCGTCGGTAACCAGCACGTTGATCTGGCCCGGCGCGCCAAGCTGGCTCGGGTGGATGGCGCCAAATTTGCTGCTGTCGGTGATCACCACATTGGTCATCCCCTTGGCCAGCACACTGTTGACCACATCGGCCCGCATCATGTCGCGGCCGGTGAACCCCATCTCGGGATGAAAGCCATCCACCCCGATGAAGGCCTTGGAGAAGTGCACCTGCTCGATGCAGAGGCGAGTGAGCGGCCCTACCACGCTCTCGCTCTGATGCTGGAACAGCCCGCCGAGCAGCACCACCTGAGCCGGGGTGTCTTTGAGCAGATGGGCGATATAGCTGCTGATGGTGATGATGGTGACCCGTTTGTGCAGGGCCAGATGGCGCGCCAGCATGGCGTTGGCGCTGCCCCCTTCGATAAAGACCGTCTCACCATCTTCCACCAGCTGGGCGGCCCGCTCGGCGAGGCGCTCCTTGAGCAGGAAGTTGATGTTCATCCGCGCATCCGGGTCATCGGTCTCCAGCGCCATGGCCGAGCCGTGTACCCGTCTGAGCAGTCCCTGCTTCTCCAGCGCGGTGAGGTCGTTGCGCACCGTCACCTCAGACACGCCGGTATGTCGGGAGAGTTCACTCACGCTCATCTTGCGAGCCTGATGGACCAGAGTGAGGATCAGTTGGTGGCGTGGATTCATGGTGCGCTCACATGCAAGGTGTTGGATAGCGGCAAGCCACCCGTGGGGTGGCTTGCCAATCATATGACGTCACTGGCGCCATGGGTGCGCCCCGTCAGAGACTGTGCTCGGTGCGGGCGATGATATCATCTTGCGCATCCGGGGATAAGGCGGTGAAGAAGGCCGAATAGCCCGCCACCCGTACCACCAGATCCCGGTATTGATCCGGATTGGCTTTGGCCGCCAGCAGGGTCTCGCGCGAGACGATGTTGTACTGCACGTGCCACCCCTTGTGCACCTCGAAGAAGGTGCGCAGCAGGCTCATCAGCTTGGCCTTGTCCCGCTCGTTCTCAAGGCTCGCCGGACTCAGCTTCTGGTTGAGCAGCACCCCGCCGAGGATGGCCGCCGTGGGCAGCTTGCCGATGGAGTTGAATACCGCCGTCGGGCCGAGACGATCCGAACCTGACGACGGGCTGGCCCCTTCCGCCAACGGCGTGCGGGCGTGGCGACCATCCGGGGTGGCCATGGTGGCGGCACCGAAGGGCACGTTGGCGGAGATGGAGGAGGTGCCGGCATAGTAGGTGCCGCCGATGGGGCCACGGCCGAAGCGGGTATTGTGCAGCCCATTGAGCTCGTCGATGTAGCTCTGGTAAGCCTGCACCAGCAGCAGGTCAACCTCGTCCAGATCGTTGCCATATTTGGGGGCGGCATTGGTGAGGCGCTGGCGCAGCTGCTCCCCCGCCAGCCCGGCAAAATCCTGCTCCAGCGCGGCAGCCAGTTCAGCCTGATCCACCACGCCCTGCTCGAACACCAGTTTCTTCAGGGCCGCCAGACTGTTGCCGAGGTTGGCGATCCCCACCTGCAGACCTGAGACCCAGTCATAGACGGCGCCCCCCTCCTTGATGGTTTTGCCGCGCTCTATGCAGTCATCCACCAGGGTGCTACAGAGGATGTCATGGGCTTGAGCCTCCAGCACGCTGTCGACCACGCAGTCGATCTCGATGGATTTGCGGGTGAAGTAGCGCACCTGCTCATCCCAGCGGGCCATCACCTCGTCAAAGTTGCCAAAACTCCCGTCTCGCAGCGACTGGGGTTGGGGCAGGAATACCTTGCCGGTGGTGGCATCGCGGCCACCATCGAGGGAGGCCAGCAGGATGCGGGCGAAGTTGATAAAGCTCATGCCGGTGCAGCGGTAGCCCCACTTGCCGGGCACGGCGGTCTCAATGCAACCGATGGCTGCGTAGTGGTGGGCATCCTCCACGCTCACCCCGAGCTTGATGAACTCGGGGATCACCACCTCGTCGTTGTTGAAGGCGGGCATGCCAAAGCCGCAGCGGATCACCTGAATGCAGGCGTCGAGGAAATCCTCGCTCATCTCGGCATGGTAGCGCACCGAGAGGTTGGGTTGGGTGGATCTCAGCTGGCCGCAGGACTCCAGAATCGCGTAGGAGAGGCCATTGACCGCGTCATGGGCTGCACCATCCCGCCAGTTCTGGCCGCCGATGGTGACGTTCTGATAGAGCGGGCTGCCGGCAGAGGCCTTGGAGTGGGTACCGGAGCGGATCTTGTTCACCTCCAGCAACTTGAGCCAGCACCCTTGCAGCAGTTCGATGGCGCGGGGGCGTGACAGGGATTCCGACAGCTCCACCTCGCGGCGATACCAGGGGTAGAGGTACTGATCCATCCGGCCAAACGACACCGAGTGGCCGTTGGATTCGATCTGCAGGATGAGCTGGATAAAGTAGCAGAGCTGCAGCGCTTGCCAGAAGGTCTCGGGGGGCTGGTGGGCGATGTGGGCGCAGTTGAGCGCGATGGTCTCAAGCTCGTTTCGGCGCTCGGGGCGAGATTCCTGTGCTGCCATATCATGGGCAAGTGCGGCGTAGCGCGAGATGTGAGCGCTGACCGCATCCAGAGTGATGGCGACGGCGTGCAGGAACTGCTCGCGCTGCAGATCGGCCCAATCCGCCAAATCCAGCCGACTGCGGCGCTCGGCCACCTTGGCCTTGAAGCCATCGAGACCCAGAGTGAGCAGCTGCTCATAGTTGACCGAGAGGTGGGCATCCCCCGAGGTCATGTTGCCCTCGGCCTTGATGATGCCGCTCTCCAGCAGCGCTTTCTGCTCGTCGGTAAAGAGGCCGAAGCAGCGATCCTGCACCGTCTGGCCGCGCCAGAAGGGGGTTAGGGCGTGGATGATCGCCTTGTCGGTTTCGCTGACCGCAAAACCGGCGCCGGGACGGTCTGCCAGCTCGTCGATCTCCTTCTCAATCCAGCTCACCGTGTATTCGGGAAACAGTGGCGCCGCCCGTACCTGACTGGCCTGATTGCCGACGATAAGCTCGTCGTGCTTGATCCAGATGGTGCGCTCCTTGAGGTGATGGGCCAGCGCCAGGGCGCGGCGCACTGGTAGTGGCCGGGCGAGATGAGCCTGATAGGCCTCGGTGTAGTGGCGGGCACGCTCGGTGCAGACCGGCGGCTGAACGATGTGGATCAGGCTCTCTTTGTGGGCGCGGATCCGCGGGCTGAGGGTATTGAGGTCGAGCTGGGTCATGATCTTATCCTTTGGTCACAGGGGTCAGCCCCTGACGTTGGGCGTATGCATGGGCAAAGCTGAGTAAATCGGGGTCGTCGAGCGGTGTCTCCGGCGCCTGATAGGGCAGATCCAGCAGGGCATATTTGCCCACGCCTAAGGTGTGGTAGGGGAGGAAGTGGATCTCCTGCACCGTGCCGAGGCTGGCGGCGGTGTCGGTGATGGCACTGATCGATGCGCGGTCGGCATTGAAGCCGGGAATGAGCGGCACCCGGATCTGCATCGGCACGCCGTGCTCGGCGAGGCGTTTGAGGTTCGCGATGGGCAGCTCCACCTTGCCGCGGGTCCAGTGGAAGAATCGTTCTTGATCCACGTGTTTGAGATCCGCCAGCATCAGATCCAGTGAGGGGAGACTTGGCTCAATCTGGTGCCAGGGCACATGGAGGCAGCTCTCGATTGCGGTGTGCAGCCCTTTGGCCTTGCAGCGGGCCAGCAGGGCGGCGGCAAAGTCGGGCTGCATAAACGGTTCGCCACCGGAGAGGGTGACGCCACCGCCGCTGCGCTCGAAGAAGGGGCGATCCCGCAAGATGGTGTCCATCAGGGTGTCCAGGGTTTCATCGCGGCCGCACACCTGTAGCGCTTCGCTGGGGCAGAGGCCGCGCAGCCGTTCCATATCATCGGCCTTGAAGGCAGAACGGTTGAGCTGGATGCCCTCGCTGTCACGCAAGATTGCCGGACACGCCTGGCTGCAGAGCTGGCATCCCTCGATGCACTGGCGCCGGTCGAGTAGTATGTCCGGCTTGGGAGAGCGGCTTTCCGGGTTTTGACACCACAGACAGGCCAGCGAGCACCCCTTGAGAAACACCAAGGTGCGAATGCCGGGGCCGTCGTGAGTTGAATATCGTTGCAGGTCGAAAATCATACCGCCTCCTTTTGTATTTGCATTCTATTTGCTTTCATTCGAAAATTGATTTGATTTCGATCAAACTGTTTGCAGATGTTTTATCGCTAGAATGGCGACATATTGAACATCCCGTTAAGGAGTTAGAGATGGAGCTGTATCTCGATACCGCCGATGTGGCGGCAGTGCGTCGCTGGTCACGGATCCTGCCGTTGGCCGGTGTCACCACCAATCCTTCCATTACTGCCGCCGGGGGATTGTCGCTCTGTGAGCTGCTGCCCGCCCTGCGCGACGTGCTGGGCCCCAAGGCGCGCCTGTTTGCCCAGGTGATGGCCAAAACCGAAACCGAGATGGTGCGCGAGGCATTCGCCCTGCGTGAACTGGACCCGGATCTGGTTATCAAGATCCCGGTATGCGCAGAGGGGCTGGCTGCCATCAAGAGCCTGACCGCCAACGGTGTGCCGACTTTGGGCACCGCTGTCTATACCCCGCTGCAGGGTTGGCTGGCGGCGGTGGCGGGGGCGGAATATGTCGCGCCCTACGTTAACCGGCTGGATGCCCAGGGCGGCGATGGCATTGCCACCGTGCAGGAGTTGCAACAGCTGCTTGAGTTGCACGCCCCGAACAGCAAAGTGCTGGCGGCGTCATTTCGCACTCCCCGTCAGGCCCTTGACTGCCTGCTGGCCGGTTGCCAATCCATCACATTGCCGCTCGATGTGGCCGAGCAGTTGCTGAACGTGCCGGCGGTGGATGCGGCATTGGCGAAGTTTGATCAGGATTGGCAGCGCGCCTTCGGTCGCTGATCCCGGTGACAAGCTGATTGCCGTGATTGAGAGGGGGAGGGTGAAGAAGCGCGGGTGATGGGGATTGACCGACTAGACTGGAAACAGGTGGCTACATTCGCGGGCCGCCCTGCAGTCTACCGGAGGTATCCCATGAGCGACCATCTGCTGCTCCCCCATGGTGAAGATTTGCGTCGTGCGGTGCGTTGGCTCAGCGAGCACCACCAGCACGATATCGCCGCCATTGAAGAGGCCAGCCTGCGTTTTGATCTCTCGCCGCTGGATGAGGAGTTTCTGATCCGGCACTGGCTCGACAGCCAGCGCCAATCATGAATATCTGAGGTGAGAGATTTAGAAGAAATTGGCGAGGTTGATGCCAAACTCTTTGGGGTCGACCGTGTTTTCGATGCTCTCCTGCACCCCTGACTTGGCCAGATCCAGCCACTGTACATCGAGGTAGTGACGCTGGGTGGCGTGATAGATCACCTTGACCACTGGCTTGAGCGGCTGCTGCTCGTTGCGCTGCATCACGATAGCCAGGCGCTGGTTTGAGAGCTGTACCAGAGTGCCCACCGGATAGACCCCCATGCACTTGATGAACTTGGTAACCAGTTCGGCATCAAAGTGCTGATTGATCCCCTTGAGCAGAATGCGGAAGGCCTGGGTCGGCTGCATACCTGCTTTGTAGACCCGATCCGCGGTGATGGCATCATAGACATCGACGATGCCGCTCATCCGGGTATAGAGGGAGAGCTGCTCCCCCTTCAGTCGTTGCGGGTAGCCGGAGCCATCGAGCCGCTCGTGGTGGTTGGCGGCCACCTCCAGCATGGTGGGGGTAATGCCAGGGGTATTGCTGAGGATCTCGTAACTGTGCACCACATGTTGGCGCATGATGGCGAACTCCTCATCGGTCAGCTTGCCCGGTTTGTGGAGCACCTCGTCCGGGGTCATGATCTTGCCCACGTCGTGCAGCAGGCCACCCAGGGTCAACTCCTTGAGCACGCTGCGCTCAAGCCCCAGATAGCGGCCGAAGTTAGCCAGCAGAATGGCCACGTTCATGGAGTGTTCCATCAGGTAGGCATCCTTGGCGCGAATTCGAGCCAGACAGAGCATGGCATCGCCGTGGGTGAACATGGTGTCCACCATCTCTTCGGCGACTTCGGCCAGCGGGGTGATGTCGATGGGTTCACCCGCTTTGAGGTGGCGAATGAACTTGCCTTGCAGCTCGCGCGCTTCCTGATAGAGGCGGCGGATTTTAAGCTCCCGTCCTTCGCCGTTGGCACTGGCACGGCGCCCTACCTGGGCGCTGTTGGCATTGAGATCGGGGGAGGTAACGGCGTCACTTTCGGCACTGCCCAGCTTGCTGCGGGCCAGATCGATGCGTACCGTGAGCACCCCCTGACGCACCAGATTGG
The DNA here is from genome assembly GCF_040908215.1 of Aeromonas sp. R5-4. NCBI lineage: Bacteria > Pseudomonadati > Pseudomonadota > Gammaproteobacteria > Aeromonadales > Aeromonadaceae > Aeromonas > Aeromonas sp. R5-4. Next base: position 34,575 of record NZ_JBFODG010000002.1, read on the forward strand.
CAATTTGCGCCACGCTAGTCACCAAGCCCATCTGGGCGATCTCCATCCCACCTGTCTGGCTGGCGATAGCAATGACATACATGCCGGGTTTTAGCTGGTTGACGGGAATGACGGGATAGGATGCTTGAGACTTCATGAAGGCTTCCTGACTCTTATTATTATGAGTATCGTTCGGATGGGTCACACCGGAGAAGTGTAACATCGGATGACCAGTTCGTCATAATTGGCAACCCCTTAACAGTGGCGTTGTCGCCCCCGCCCGATATAATGACGCCCCTTTACTTGTTGGACTCCGAGGTTGTGAATGCGGCTTGATAAATTTCTGTGCGATTGTTCCGATTTGACCCGCTCGCTGGCAGGCAAACTGATCCGTCAGGGTGAGGTCATGGTGGATGGCATTGTGGTCAAGCAGCCCGCTTTTCATATCAATGAGCAGAGCCAGATCGAGTTTGACGGCGTGTTGCTGACGCTGGAGCAGCGCAACCGCTATTTCATGCTGCACAAACCGGAAGGTTACGTCTGCTCCAACGAGGATCCGGATCACCCGACCGTCTTCTTCCTGATGGATGAGCCGGCGATGGGCAAGCTGCATGTAGTGGGGCGCCTCGACCTCGATACCACGGGTCTGGTGCTGGTGACCGACGACGGCCAATGGTCCCACCGCATCACCTCGCCGCGCCACGAGTGTGCCAAGACCTATCACGTCTGGCTGGCCGATCCGGTGAGCCCGGATGCAATCGAGCTGTTCGCCGAAGGGGTCTACCTGCGTAACGAGACCGATAAAACCCGTCCTGCCCAGCTGGAAATTCTCGGCGAGTGCGAGGCCCGCCTGACCATCCACGAAGGCAAGTACCATCAGGTCAAGCGGATGTTTGCCTCCATCGGCAACAAGGTCGTTGGCTTGCATCGCGAGCGGGTGGGCGGTCTGACGCTGGATGAAGAGTTGGCACCCGGTGAATACCGCGAGCTGACCGCTGAGGAGATTGCCCTGTTCTAATCAGGGATGGTGCCGGGTGTCAGTGAGTGCTGAAACCCAGCACCAGCGCCGTGCCCAGGGTGGCAATCAGTGCACCCGCCCAGGCGGCAATGGATGGCCGCTCCCCCGAGTGCCACCACAACAGCGGCAGCAGCAGTACCGGCGTGGTAGAGGAGAGAATGGCCACCATGCCCACCTCGCCCTGCCGCAGCGCCATCAGGATCAGCGTCATCCCCAGCCCCATCGCCAGAAAACCGTTGGTGGCAATCATGGCGAGGATATGGCGATTGACCGGTTTGAGCGGCATGGCCAGCGGCAAGCGCCCCAGCCGAAGGACGCAATGGGCCAGCAGGGCACTGCCCATCCGGATACCCGATGCACTCACCGCATCCACCTCACCACTCATCATCACCGGTTTGGCGATGATGGCTCCCACGCTCTGACACAGTGCCGCCGTCAGGCCAAGGCCAATTCCCAGCGCCAGATTGCCACGGATCTGCTCCCACTCGTTGCTGCTACTGCGTCTGCCAAACAGGATCGCCAGCATTACGCCGGCAAAGACCAGCATGGCCCCCAGCAGTCGCCAGCCCGTCAGCTGTTCATTAAAGAGCCAGAGTCCAAGCAGGGCGGAAAACAGCGCATGGCAGGAGAAGAGCAGGGCACTGCGTCTTGGCCCCAACCGGTTCATGCAGGCAAACAGCGCCGTATCGCCCACGAAGATGCCGATCAGCCCCGAGATGGCGAGCAGGGGCAGGGCGCTTGCGGTGAGGGTTTGCCAGCCACCGGTGAGCAGACTCATAGTGCCGAGCATCAGGCTGACCAGAAACATGCGCCAGCGGCTGTAGGCAAATGCGCCGAGATGACGGGCCGGTTTGACCGAAATTAGCGCTGCAATTGCCCATAAACTGGCCGATGCGAGGGCCAGCCACTCATAACCCATAAAAACTCCTGAAAAAATTAACCCGAAAGACTCCATCTCCCGGGCAAGCCCGATACAATACGGGGCGTTTTCGGGGATAACAAGAGCGGCATCAGGCATTCATCAGGCGCGCCGTCGGCCTTCCCCTCCTGCAGTGGTGTTATTCGAGGTTTTGTCATGAGGTATGGTTTCTTCCCCAAGCTGGCGCAACGCTGGCTCTCCCCGCTATTACTTGCCGTGCTGGCAGGGCCCCTGGCCCATGCCACCACCGTTGAGCAGCAGCCTCTGCTTGCCGAGCGGCAAACCCTGGTAAAGGGCAACGGTGCCGAGCCGGAGTCGCTGGATCCGGCGCTGGTGCGCTCCGGTTTTCCGGGGGAGGCCGTGCTGGTCGATCTGTTTGAAGGGCTGGTCAGTGATGATGGGCAGGGGAATATCGTCCCTGCTCAGGCACAGCGCTGGGAGGTGAGTGAAGATGGGCTGGAGTGGCGATTCTTCCTGCGCCCTCAACTGAAATGGTCCAATGGCGAGCCGCTGGTGGCCGCTGATTTCGTCTATGCATGGCGCCGTCTGCTCGATCCGGCCATCAACTCCCCTTCTGCCGGATTGCTGCTGGCCACGGGGATCAACAATGCGCAATCCATCTATGCCGGCGCGCTGGAGCTCGGCAATCTGGGCATTGAAGCGCAAAGCGATCAGATCCTGAAAATCACCCTGGAGCGGCCGGCTCCCTATTTCCTGCAGCTCATCAGTCAGCGCCCCTTTGTGCCAGTCAACCAGAAGGCGATAGCCAAATTTGGCAAACAATGGACCGAGCCCGGCAAGCTGGTGAGCAATGGTGCTTACCGGCTGGCAAGCTGGACGCCAAACGAGCAGATAGAAGCCGAGCGCAATATCCACTACTGGGATGACCTTCACACCCGTATCGGACGGGTCACCTATCTGCCTATCACTTCGCAACATGCCGAACGGCTGCGCTATGAGGCTGGTGAAATACAGCTCACCAACAAGGTCTCCCTCGGCTATTACCAGAAGATGAAGCGCGAATCTCCGGAGCGGCTCTGGGGCTTGCCGCTGTTTGGCACCTATCTCTATGCGTTCAATCTGAAACGCCCCGAACTGCAGGATGTGCGGGTGCGTCAGGCGCTCTCCATGGCGGTTGATCGACAGCAGCTCATTGGATCGGTGAGCGGGCAGGATGAACAGGCGGCATGGTCGCTGTTGCCGGAGATGCCGGGTTACCCTCGGGTGATATTGCCTGTGGCGCTTGAAGATATGCCGACCCGCCAGGCCAAAGCGGCAGCGTTGTTGTCAGCGGCCGGGTATAACAGTGCCAATCCACTCAAGCTGAGCATCACCTACAACAGCGCCGAAACCCACAAGCAGATGGCGATGGCCATTGCCGCCATGTGGCAGAAGCTGGGGGTACAGGTCACTCTCAACAGTCTGGAGTGGGGCGCCTATCAGGTGGCCAAGGATAGCGGTGATTTTCAGGTGGCCAGAAGCTTTCTGTTTGGCGATTACGTGGAGCCATCAGCCATGCTGGGCAGCTTCCGTTGTCAGGATCTGCGCAACGAGAGCGGCTACTGCAATCCCGACTTTGATCTGCTGCTGGAGCAGGCGGCCAATACGCTGGACAGCGCGAGTCGGGTTGAACTCTACCGGCATGCCGAACAGTTGCTGCTTGAGGAGGCGCCGATCCTCCCCGTGTATCATTACAATCAGATGAGACTGGTCGATCCCGCGCTGCGAGGGTTGCCCAGCCAGAATTTGAAAGGGACTATTGCCACCAAGGATCTCTATTTCAGCCCGCAGTGAGGAGCATTTCATGAAACTTGCCATCATTTCCGACATCCACGGCAGCATCATTGCGCTGGAGCGGGTGCTGACCCAACTTGAGCCCTGGCAGCCGGATCACTATCTACTGCTCGGCGATCTGCTCAACCATGGCCCGCGCAATCCTCTGCCGGAGGGATATAACCCGGCCGCCGTGGCTGATCGGCTCAACGAGCTGGCACCGCGAATCATCGCGGTGCGGGGCAATTGTGATTCCGAAGTGGATCAGATGCTGTTGCGCTTTCCCATCACAGCCCCCTACAACCAGTTGCTGGTCGATGAGCGGCGCTGGTTTGTCAGCCATGGCCATCTTTATCGCCCGGACGAGGTACAGCTACCGCCGGGTAGTCTGTTCCTGAGCGGTCACACCCATGTGCCGGTGCTGGAGTGGCAGGGGGAGCGGGTATTGATGAACCCGGGGTCGATCTGTTTCCCGCGCGGCGAGTTGCCTGCCAGTTACGGGTGCTATGAGGACGGGGTACTGCGCGTCAATGCGTGTGAGAACGGGCGAGAGCTGTTGCGACTGGAGCTTTAAAACGGAGAGCAAAAATGCAAGGCCTGATAAGAGATGTCAGGCCTTGATACCGTAGGAGCGGGTGCCAGAGCGAGTATTACCCTTGGCGTCATAGGTCAGGCTGTTGCGATCGCGCAGCTGACTCAGAAAGGTTGCCAGACGACGGTTGGAGACGATGCTCAATTCAAGCAAGCGACCGTTGATATCATTTTGTGCCTGACAGGCATCCAGCTTTTCCCGGATCCGGGTCATCTCGTCAGGATAAGCCGCCAGTTGCTGAGCCAGCTCAGGCCATTGGGCCAGCTGTTTATCCAGACTCTCTATTTCAGCAAGCAGCAGCTGTTTTCGCTCGGTGAGTTCGGGCAGGGCCAGTGCCTGATGCTTTTCGAGCAAGCTGAACTCCTCTTCCAGAATGCTTTGCATCTGGCTGAGGTGTTCATCCTGGGTATGCAGTAACGAAGGCAGATCCATCATCCGAGAACTTTGTCCAGATTGGTCTCAAAGCTGAACATCTTCTTGGCCACAGCGTCGCTGTTAACCTGATATTCGCCACTCGCGACGGCTTTTTTCAGCCGTTCGACCTTGCTCTCATTGCCGGTCGAGGCGGTATTTAGGTTTTGTTGCATCTTTTGCAATTGTTGCGCCTCACTGGTCAAGGAGACGGAGTCCAGCTTGACAGTAGCCGCTTTGTTTTCGGGCGATGAGGTGACTGACTTGCTGCCTGTCCCCTGGCTATTAGCGGTATTTTGCAACCGATTATTCGCCAAGTTGTTGATATTGTTGATGGCCATTTTAGTTACCTTCGTCTGCTTTAAGGTTTGCTTACCTGTTTATCGGTGCGGCAGATCAAAACTTTAGAAAAAAGTTGCCAAGGATCCGGATTTAAAAAGTGACCGATACGGCACCTACTGCACTGACTTTACCCTCAACGGTTTTGCCGGAGCGAATATTGACGAGTTTGATGATCTCTCCGAAGCTGCCATCTTGCAAGGCTCGGGCCATGGTTTTGATCTGGAAGTTGCTGTTTTCTGCCGTCAGGGTGACCTGATCCCCTTTGCACACTACACAAACCTGGCTCAAACGGATGGGTTGCCCCGGTTTTAGCTCCCGCTTGCTGCGTACTCCGACAAGAGGGGCTGTGTCAGTCAGGTAGTCGCCGCGGATCAGGGTCTGATCCTGATAGGCCAACACCAGCTGGCTTTCACTCAGCAGGTCCCCCTTGGCGATGGGGTTGGTCACAGTGACATAGGGTTTTTGAATGCTGACCCGCACCGGGAGATAGACGTCCCAGGGCCTCTCTTCCTCACATTTAAGGTAAACTGTTGTATTACGGCGAATTTCCATTTTTGCTGGTAAGCTGATAGTGAGCAGATCTTCGCAGCGGGTCAGTGGGAGCCGTTCATCCAGCGTGGCAGAGGTGACCTCGGCTCTGGCATCCAACGGAATATCCAGCTGGCTGTAAACGAACTCTTGTGCCTTTTCTTGCAGATAAGTAGTGACGTCCGAGGCGTAGCTGGAAGATATGCTGCCAAAAAAGAGGCTGATGAGTAAAAGTCGGTTAATCATTTTCGCTCGTTGGTCGATAAGTTGTTCACGCATATCACCATATTTAACTATGATTGCTTCAGAATCTGTTCGTTGTCACATCGATAGTCTGACGCAATCCATCACGCATGCATGATTAATGCCAAGCGTTTTTAGGGAGTGTTTATGGCCAGTATCCTGGACTCGGTCAACCAACGTACCCAGCTAGTGGGGCAAAACCGGCTGGAGTTGTTGTTGTTTCGTCTCAATGGACGTCAAAGATTTGGCATCAACGTATTCAAAGTGCGTGAAGTGTTGCAGTGTCCCCCCTTGACCGTGATGCCCAAACTGAACTCCTGCATCCGCGGGGTCGCACATATTCGGGGCCAGACGATCTCGGTCATCGACCTCAGCATGGCGGTTGGCAAACGCCCGATTGATGACCTGAGCAAATGCTTCATTATCATCTCCGAGTACAACCGCTCTATTCAGGGTTTTCTGGTGCATTCGGTCGAGCGCATCATCAACATGAACTGGGAATCCATCCTGCCTCCGCCCAAAGGTGCGGGTCGCATCAACTACATGACTGCCGTGACTGAAGTCGACGGCGAGTTGGTCGAAATTCTTGATGTTGAGCGGATATTGAACGAAATTTCGCCGGTTGCAACGGATGTTAGTGAGGAGTTGGTTCAGGCCAGTGTCGACCACCCGACTCTGGGGCGTCCTGTTCTTGTTGCGGATGACTCCTCAGTGGCACGCAAACAGGTACAACGTGCGCTTGAGGCCATCGGTGTCGAGTGTGTGTTGGCAAAAGATGGCCGCGAAGCATTGAACATGCTGCTGGAAATGACCAAAAATGGTCCTATCAAGGATCAGGTTGCGCTGGTTATTTCGGATATCGAAATGCCGGAAATGGATGGCTATACCTTCACTGCCGAGATCCGGAATAATCCCAATCTCAAGGATTTGCATGTTATTCTGCATACCTCGCTCAGTGGAGTATTCAACCAGGCAATGGTGCAGAAAGTTGGTGCGAACAATTTTATCGCCAAGTTCCAGCCTGATGAATTGGCCAAGGCCGTACAAAACGCACTCTAATAAAGAAGAACAGCTGCATGAAGACACTTTCGGACGACTTATACAAACAGTTCAGCAACTTTCTGGCGGTACAGAGCGGAATTGTGCTGGGGGATAACAAACAGTATCTGGTGAAGAGCCGTCTTTCACCTTTGATGGCTCAGTTTGGCATCGATAGTCTGTCTGATCTGGTTACCCGTGCAATGAGTGTGCGAGAGCGTGATCTGAAAATGGCCGTGGTGGATGCTATGACGACCAACGAGACCCTCTGGTTTCGTGATACTTATCCGTTTCAGCTTCTTACCGACAAGATTTTCCCCGAGTTGGGGAAAAGTGGCCGCCCCATCAAGATCTGGTCGGCTGCATCCTCGTCAGGTCAGGAACCCTATTCCATTGCCATGACGGCACTGGAGCAGCAGATGAAAAAGCCGGGGACCTTGCCTGGTGGCGTACAGATTGTCGGGACGGATATTTCGACGACCATGCTCAATCAGTGTAAGGAAGGCGTTTACGATAGCCTTGCTCTGGCGCGCGGTTTGTCACCGGAGCGCAAGAAGATGTTTTTTGAGCCTTACGGTGACAACAAGATGCGGGTTGCCGAGCGAGTCAGAAAATTGACCACCTTCCGGCCACTCAACTTGCTGGAGAGTTATAGTCTGCTCGGCAAGTTTGACATTATCTTTTGCCGTAACGTGCTCATCTATTTTGCGCCGGAAGTGAAGTCGAAGATCCTCAACCAGTTTGCTGCCAGTCTCAACCCCGGTGGATATCTGATGTTGGGCGCGTCGGAGTCACTGGCCGGGTTGACCGACCGGTTCGAGATGATCCGCTGTAATCCGGGGATTGTCTACAAGGTCAAATAGGCCTGATGGCCTTGATATTCGGGGTCTGCCGAATATTGCCAGTTCATGCAAAGAGGGAAGCTACGAGCTTCCCTCTTTCTTAATCTACAGCTCAGTCTTTCTATTTACCTACCATATCTCGCCACTGCAAAAGTGGTTGCAACCTTAAGGTGGCCAAATGATGCCGTCTGACTCAAGGCTCGAGATGCTCCTGCCGTTTTCGGTCTGCAATGTGCTCATACCCAAACCATCGAACTGAGTGATTTGCTTATGGCACACCTCTTGCAAACAAAATAAACCAAGCAGGAGGTGTGCTATGGCTCTTTCATTTGACAAGGCATTCGGTGTGCATCAACACACCATAAGCGTTCGCGCCAAGCGTGCTGAGGTGCTTTCCAGCAATATTGCCAACGCAGATACCCCGGGCTTCAAAGCCAGGGATATCAATTTTGCTCAGGCATTGCAGGAGGCCCAGTCGCATCAGGGTTTTGGTTTGGCAACGACCAGCGAAAAGCACTTTGCCTTGAATATGGACGCCCCGGGTACCGTGCAATATCGCAACCCGCTGCAACCGGATACAGGTGACGGCAATACAGTCGATGTGCAGCAGGAGCGCAGCGAATTTCTGCGCAATAGCCTCGAGTATCAAACCTCCCTTGAATTTATGAATAGCAAGATCAGTGGCCTGCTCAAGGCACTGAAAGGAGAGCAGTGATGAGTTTGTTCAAGGTCTTTGACATAGCAGGCTCGGCTATGAGTGCACAGTCAGTGCGCCTCAACACAGTTGCCAGCAACATGGCCAACGCGGACAGCGTCAGCTCCAGTGTGGAAAATACTTACCACGCCAGGCGGCCAGTCTTTGCCGCCCAGCTCGATCAGGCGATGTCTGACAAGCAGGGCTCGGTCGGGGTTGAGGTGAAGGGGATTGTTGAGAGCAAGGCGCCACTGCTCAAGGAGTACAACCCCAACCACCCGATGGCGGATAAAGACGGTTTTATCTTCAAGCCAAACGTCAACATGGTTGAAGAGATGGCCGACATGATCAACGCCTCGCGCAGCTACCAGACCAACGTACAGGTTGCAGATTCGGCCAAAAAGATGCTGCAGCAGACGCTCCAGCTTGGCAAATCCTGATAGGAGGGATGCAGCATGGTCGATACAACCAATAACGTGAACGGCATCAGCCGTACCACGACCCAGACGACAGGCAGCACAACGGCGCCGAAGAAAGAGCTGGATCAGGCTTCGTTTATGAAGCTGCTAACAATGCAATTGTCGTATCAAGACCCCTTCAAGCCGGTCGACAATGCCCAGATGCTCTCACAGATGGCCTCCATGTCTACGTCGGAGGGGATCAGTAGTCTGTCTACCCAGATGGGGAAACTCAATGACCAGATGATTTCTAGTCAAGCCCTGCAAGCATCCTCTTTGGTAGGTCAAAATGTGCTACTGCCAAGCAATATAAGCTATTTAGACAAAGAGGGGCCACTATCAGCAGTTGTAGCGGTTGGTACTACTAATAAATATGCGAATATCAAAATCACTATCGAAGACGAAAAAGGACAAGTTATCAAAGAGTTTCCTCTGGAAGGAGAGCAAAAAGGTAACGTTGAAGTTGCTTGGGATGGTACAGACAAGGCTGGTAACCGAGTTTCTGCAGGCAAGTATGTCGTCAAAGCTAGCGGTACTCTTGATGGCAAGTCGGAAAATATTGCTTCATACGCTTATGCCAAAGTGGATAGCGTTGCCTTGGGCAATGCAACTAACCCAACTCGCCTCAACTTGAGAGGGCTGGGGAGCGAATATCTGAACAATATTCTGCAAATTTCAGGCACCAATTCAAATCCGACGGTTACACCGTCAAAAACCACGTCGACAGCATCGATCTAAGGAGCTGGATATGTCATTTAACAATGCCTTGAGCGGTGTCAACGCGGCACAAAAAGACTTGAACGTCACCGCCAACAACATTGCCAACGTTAACACCATGGGCTTTAAAGAGTCCCGTGCCGAGTTTGCGGATGTCTACGCCAACTCCATCTTTGTCAATGCCAAGACTCAGGTCGGTAACGGTGTGGCGACCGGTGCGGTTGCCCAGCAGTTCCACCAGGGGGCGCTGCAATTTACCAATAACGCGCTGGACTTGGCGATTCAGGGGAATGGATTCTTTGTGACTTCCGATGGCCTGACCAACCTGGATCGCACCTATACCCGTGCCGGCGCCTTTAAGCTCAATGAAAACAGCTATATGGTCAACAATCAGGGCCATTACCTGCAAGGCTATGAAATTAATCCTGATGGTACGCCCAAGGCAGTCAGTATTAATGCAACCAAGCCTATTCAAATACCTGATAGGGCTGGTGAGCCTAAAATGACTTCATTGGTGGAGGCAAGTTTTAACTTGAGTATCGATAGTAAAACAAAGCCTACTTTGCCCGCTAATTTTGATCGCACTAACTCGTCAACATATGCTCATTCAACATCAGTAACTATTTATGATTCGCTTGGTGCTCCCCATACAATCACCAAATATTTTGTCCGCCATGAAGATCCGGCCAATGCGGGGCAGCCTCTGAACCCGGGAACTTGGAGTATGTTCATGTATGAAGGGGACAAGCCTATAAATATTAATGGTGGTACTGCGAGTCCAGGAGCAGGTATTCCCACTGGTCTGCAGATGACATTTACTCCTTCGGGTAAGCTGGATACAACAATACCGGTTGCGCCTATCAAGACTGTTGCGTTGGGCAATGGCGCTGGTGGTGCAGGGATTATCAACAATGGTGCAGATCCGACCCAGACGTTGGAAATTCGTCTTGGGACTGTTACCCAATACAACTCACCTTTTGAAGTCAACAAATTGACTCAGGATGGTGCGACAGTGGGCCGTCTAACAAAGGTTGAAATTACGCCGGACGGTGTTGTTTCTGCCACGTACAGTAATGCTACGACGTTAAAAGTGGCTATGGTTGCGCTGGCCAAGTTTGCGAACTCGCAAGGATTGACTCAGGTTGGTGACACATCTTGGCGGCAGTCCCTGCTCTCAGGGGATGCATTGCCTGGTACTCCTAATTCAGGTACGTTTGGTAGCATAAAATCTTCAGCGCTGGAGCAGTCCAACGTGGATTTGACATCCGAGCTGGTGGACCTGATCACTGCCCAGCGTAACTTCCAAGCCAACTCCCGTTCTCTGGAGGTCAACAGTTCGCTGCAGCAGACCATCCTGCAGATCCGTTAATCGCGCAATAAATGATAATGAGAGGGGGCTTGGCCCCCGCTCTGTTTCTGTCGCATTCCCATCCTTATCCCCCCATATTTCTGCTGTTGGCACTCTAATTGCATTTCTCCTGTCAGAGTCATCTGTTTGACGGAGAATTCCATGGATCACCTGCTTTATATCGCCATGTCCGGTGCCAAAGAGACCATGAACAGCTTGGCTGTTCGCGGCAACAACCTCGCCAATGCCAATACCACCGGCTTCAAGTCCGATTTCGAGCAGGCCAGAAGCATGCAGGCGTTCGGTGAGGGCTTGCCAAGCCGGGTGTTTGCCATGGCTGAGCGCCCGGGTCAGAACCTGCAGCATGGCATGTTGATGACCACCGGACGGGATCTGGACGTGGCGGTGGATGGTCCGGGCTGGATTGCCGTGCAGGATCCCAAGGGCGGTGAGGCCTATACCCGCATGGGGAATTTGCAGGTCAATGCGACCGGCAACTTGCAGACCTCGACCGGACTGAATGTGGTGGATGACGGTGGTCAGCCCATCGTATTGCCTATGCCGATGGAGAAACTCGAGATCAATCGGGATGGCACCATCAGCGGTCGGCCGGAGGGGGCTGCCGCCAACTTGCCGGAAGATTTTCAGCGGATCAAGTTGGTCAATCCGGCCGCCGATGCGGTGGAGAAAGGGCAAGATGGTCTGTTTCGCCGCAAGGATGGCCAGAATGAACCCGCCTCTGCCAATGTCGGCCTGATTGCCGGCTCCCTTGAGGGGAGCAACGTCAATGTGGTGGATGAGATGACCAACCTGATCCGGCTGCAACGCCAGTTCGAAACCCAGGTCAAAATCATGAAGACGGCCGAAGAGAATGATGAAGCTCAAACCCAACTGCTGCGAATCAGCTAATCAAGGAGTTACCTATGAATCCCGCACTCTGGATCAGCAAGACCGGGTTGGATGCACAGCAGACCAATATTTCGGTCACCTCGAACAACCTGGCGAACGCCAGCACCGTGGGCTTTAAAAAGTCACGGGCCATCTTTGAAGATCTGCTTTATCAAAACATCAATCAGCCCGGTGGCCGCTCCTCTGCCGATACCGAGCTTCCTTCCGGCCTGATGTTGGGGGCGGGTGCCAAGGTGGTGGCGACCCAGAAAAACCACAGCCAGGGCAACGTGCAAACCACCGACAACTCGCTCGATTTGATGATCAGTGGTCGTGGCTACTTTGAAATTCAGCTGCCGGATGGCAGTGCGGCCTATACCCGTAACGGTCAGTTCACCCTCAACGATGAAGGGACCATAGTGACCCCGGGTAATGGCTACCCGCTGCAACCGGAAATCCAGATCCCGGAAAACGCCCAGAGCGTTACGGTGGGTGAAGATGGCCAGGTCTCGGTGCAGCTCAAGGGCGATGGCGCTTCTCAGGTCGTCGGTCAGATCAACATCTCCGACTTCGTTAATGCCAGCGGCTTGCAGCCGATGGGGGAGAACATGTTTGTCGAGACCCAATCCAGCGGCGCTGCTGCGCAGGGGACTGCCGGTGCCGATGGCTTGGGGGTGATCAAGCAGGGGATGCTGGAGACTTCCAACGTCAACGTGACCGAAGAGCTGGTGAACCTCATTCAGGCTCAGCGGGTTTACGAGATGAACTCCAAGGTGCTCTCCGCCGTGGACGGCATGATGTCCTTCCTGATCCAGCGTACCTAATTAGGAGGTGCATGATGAAAGCCGTATGGATGCTGGGATTGTTGGTGCTGGGAGGGTGTAGCAGCACTCCCAATACGCCCAAGCCTGATGATCCCGAGTTTTCCCCCGTCTACGGGGAGTCGGAGCCGGTGTCGGTGCGACCGACAGGGGCGATTTTCCAGCCGGATCAGGTCAATGGCATCTATTCGGATATCAAGGCACACAAGGTAGGCGACATCATTACCATCGAGTTGTCGGAGTCGACCTCCGCCTCGAAAAAGGCCAATACCCAGAGTGGCAAGAATAACAAGTTCAATCTGGACCCGGTCAAGTTGGGTGGCGTGCCCGTGACCGCCAGCCCCTATGATCTCTCAGCCTCCATTGCTCAAGACAGCGCGTTCAAGGGCCAGGCCAAGGCGGATCAGAGCAACAGCCTGCAGGGCAATATTTCGGTCAGCGTGGCCAAGGTACTGCCCAACGGCAATCTGGTGGTGCGCGGCGAGAAGTGGATCATGCTTAATAATGGCAATGAATATATCCGGATCACCGGCCTTATTCGCCCGGAGGACGTGACGTCTGATAACAGCGTTTCGTCCCAGAAAGTGGCCAATGCCCGCATTTACTACGGTGGTACCGGCGATCTGGCCAATAGCCAGGAGCAAGGGTGGCTTACCAGCTTTTTCAATGGTCCCTGGTGGCCGCTCTAGGAGATGTTATGAAGTCACTCCGTCTTGTCACACTGCTCTGCTGTCTGCTGCCCTTGGGCGTGGCCAATGCGGCTCGGATCAAGGACATCAGCTCGGTTGAAGGGGTGCGTAACAACCAGCTGATTGGTTACGGTCTGGTGGTGGGGTTGCCCGGCACTGGCGAGAAGAACAACGCCTTCACCGAGCAGACCTTCCGTACCATGCTCAACAACTTTGGCATCAAGGTGCCGGACAACATCAAGCCCAAGATCAAGGATGTGGCGCCGGTGGCGATCCATGCCGACCTGCCCCCCTTCTCCAAGCCGGGCCAGACCATCGACGTGACGGTCTCTGCCATCGGCGAGGCCAAGAGCCTGCGGGGCGGCACTCTGCTGCAGAGTTTCCTGAAAGGGCTCGATGGGCGGGTTTATGCGGTCGCGCAGGGCAGTCTGGTGGTCGGTGGTCTGGGGGCCGAGGGGGCTGATGGTTCCAAGGTAGTGATCAATACCCCGACCGTCGGACGGATTGCCAACGGTGCGACCGTGGAGCGGGAGGTGCCCAACTCCTTCAGTCAGGGTGACACTATCACCTTCAACCTTAACCGCCCCGACTTTACTACGGCGCGCCGTCTGGCCGATGTGGTCAACGATCTGGTGGGGCCCAATACAGCTCAGGCGCTCGATGCTACCTCGGTCAAGGTCTATGCCCCGCGGGATCCGGGTCAGCGGGTCTCCTATCTCGCCACCATCGAGAATCTGGAGGTGGATCCGGCCAACGAGGCGGCCAAGATCATCGTTAACTCCCGCACCGGCACCATAGTGATCGGCAGTCAGGTCAAGCTCAAACCGGCGGCCATCAGCCATGGCGGGTTGACGGTGACCATCGCCGAAAACCAGCAGGTCTCCCAGCCCAACCCGTTGGCGGGAGGAGAGACGACGGTGACCAACAACTCGACCATCAATGTCCAGCAGGAGCCGGGGCGGATGTTCAAGTTTGATACCGGTGCGACCCTGGACGATCTGGTCCGGGCGGTCAATCAGGTCGGGGTCGCCCCCGGTGATTTGATGGCCATCCTTGAGGCGCTGCAGCAGGCAGGCGCCATCGAGGGGCAACTGGTCATATTGTAACAAGCGGCAAGTGGTTGCCACGGGTGGCAATGAGGTAAGCAAAATGGCGGAGTTTGACAGCAACAGCGGCATGAATCTCGGGATGGTACAGGATATCAAGAACCTGGACCGTCTGCGCCAGATGAGCCAAAGCAAAGAGGGGCAGGCCGAAGCGCTCAAAAGTGCGTCACGCCAGTTCGAGTCAATCTTTACCCAGATGCTGTTTCAGAGCATGCGTCAGGCCAACGGGGTGTTGACTCAGGACAACCCGATGAACAGCAGCTATACCCAGTTCTATGAAGGGATGCTGGATGAGCAGCGGGTTGCCGACATGTCCAGCAAGGGGGGGCTGGGATTGGCGGACATGGTGGCTAAACAGCTCTCTCCCGAGACCTTTACCCATCAGGATGGACGGGTGCTCAAGATGCCGCAGCGCACCGAACGGACCTACAAACCCTATCAGCCACCCACGGCCGCTGCCGATGATTTGATCGCGGCATCAAAAGTTGGCAAAGATTTTGCTGAAAAAGAGATGACCGAGGGGGTCAAGGAGAGCCACGCACTCACTATGCCCCGTCGACCGCACCGCAGCATTCCGCCCATGGGACGCATGACCAGCGAAGAGGGCAGTGCCACCGGTAGTGGGGGCAAAGAGTTCGATACGCCGGAAGAGTTCGTCAATCGCCTGATGCCGCTGGCCAAGAAAGCGGCCGACAAGCTGGGGTTAAGCCCGGCGGTACTGGTCGCCCAGGCGGCACTGGAGAGCGGTTGGGGCAAGCGGGTGATCAAGGATGGCGAGGGGCAGGTGACCCATAACCTGTTTGGTATCAAGGCCGATCCGCGCTGGGAAGGGCCAAAGGCTGTGGTCAGTACGCTCGAGTATGAGCAAGGCGTCGCCTCCCGCCAGAAAGCGGCATTTCGCTCCTATGAGTCGTTTGAAGAGAGCTTCAACGACTATGTGGACTTCCTCACTTCCGGCTCTCGCTACAAGGGCGCCCTGGCGAAGGTGGATAGTCCTGATCGCTACTTTGAGGCGCTGCAACAGGCGGGTTATGCCACCGACCCGCACTACGCCAGAAAATTGAAACAGGTATTGCGCAGTGATGCCATTGCCCAATACAACGAGATGGAGCTGTAACGTATGGCAAGCGACCTGCTTGGGATTGGTTCATCGGGCGTGCTGGCACAGCAACGCCTGCTGCAGACCACCAGTAACAACATAGTGAACGTCAATAGCCAGGGCTATGTGCGTGAGCGTACGCTGGTGTATACCAATACCATCGGTCTGGGGACCGGTGACCTCAAGACCGAGCGGGTGATCAACGACTATATGCAGGGGGAGGTGCGCCGTGATACCTCTGCCTATCATGCCTCCCTGACCCATTATGAACAGCTGGCTGGCGTTGACAGCTTGCTTGGGGATACCAGCAACAGCGTGGGGGCGGCCATCACCTCCTACTTCAAGTCATTTCACTCAGCCAATGAATCGCCTGCCGAGATCGGTGGGCGCAAGGTGGTGATGACGGAGTTGAGTGGCATGGTCAACCGTTTTCATACCCTCTCGGCGCAGCTCGACAAGCAGAGCGATACCCTCAACACCCGTATCGAAGATGAAACCAAGCAGGTCAACAGCCTGCTCACCAGTATCAATGATCTTAATCAGGCCATCATCCGCACCCAGGGGTCACCCGAAGAGAACCTGATGCTGTTTGATCAGCGGGATGAGGCGATCCGCCAGCTGTCGGAGAAGATGGATATTCGCACCGTAGCTCAACCCAACGGCAGCATGCTGGTCAATATGAGCACTGGCCATTCGTTGATCCTCGATGGGGGCGTCGCCCAGTTCAAGGTGATTGCAGGAGATCCTGACTCCCGGGATCAGGAGCTGCAGCTGACCCTGGGGGCGAACAAGGCAACCATCGATCACGATACGTTTGGTGGTGCCATGGGGGGGCTGTTCAAGGCGCGTACCGACCTTGAGCCGACCAAGCGCGAACTGGGGCAGCTGGCCGTGGCGATGGCGGATGCGATGAACCAGCAGAACCGCCTCGGGATGGATCTGGATAACGAGATTGGCGGCGATATTTTCACCCTGCCTGCCAGCAAGGGCTTACCCTACGGCAATAACACGGGGACGGTCGGGGCGAATGTCAGCTTCGTGCCGGGCAAGGGGACATCAGTGACCCCGTTTGATTACGAAGTGCAATTTAGCAGTGCCACTGGTTATGAGGTGTTTTCGCTGGACAAGTCTGGCAATCGTACCTTGATCACTGCGGGGGCTACCCCACCAACAACCTTTGAGCTGACCGGGCACGGGATCTCGATCGATCTCACCGGCACGCCGGCTGCGGGTGACAAACTGTTGCTGCAACCAACCAAAAGTGCGGCCGCCGGTCTGGGTCAGCTGATCACCCGACCGGAAGATTTGGCCCTGGCCTCTCCGCTTAAAGCGGAAAAGACCACCAATAATGGCGGCGGGGCTGATATCAAACTGGGTGGCGTATTCAATACAGGTGCGGGGTCAGGTTTTGGTACCAATAGTCTGAGCCCGACAGCGCCTCAGGTCGTCAAGATTGACGCCAACGGTAACTATCAGGTGTTTCAAGCCGATGGCACTACCCTGATTGGCACTGCCCCTGCGAGCAGCAAGGGGCAAAACCTGATGTCGGCTATCGTTAACCCTTTCCCCGCCGGAGCTGCAGTCTATGCCAACCCGAAACAGGCGCCCGGCTACGAGTTCAGCATCACCGGAACGGTGGATGCCGGTGACAGCTTCAAGCTCAGTTACAACAGCAATGGCTTTGCCGATAACAGCAATGGCCTGGTTCTGGCTGAGCTGCAAAACAAGGATCTGGTGCGCAAGAGCACCAATGGTGGGACGACCAACGACAAGATGACCTTCAATCAGGCCTATTCCGGGTTGGTGATGGAAGTGGGTAACAATACCAGCCAGGCAAAAACGCTGCTCAAGGCCAATGAGTCCAAGCTTATCCAGAGCACCGGCATCTTTGAAAGCGTGTCTGGGGTCAATCTGGAGGAGGAGGCGGCCAATCTGATCCGCTTCCAGCAATCCTATGCGGCATCGGCGCAAATCGTCAGCACGGCCAAAACCATTTTCGATACACTGCTCTCTTCCGTGAGGTAACGTCATGCGCATCACCACCAACATGATCTACGACCGGAATATCTATTCCCTCAACAGTGCCAACGAGCGGTTGAATACTGCCTACCAACAGCTGCAAACCGGTAATAAATTTCAGACTGCCGGCGAAGATCCCGCGGGGATGAGCCAGAAGATGGCACTGACCAAGGAGATCGACCTGTTCAAGCAGTACAGTGTCAATGGTAGCTTGTTGGAAAACAGCCTGGGGCATGAAGAGACAGTATTGGATTCTCTTAATACGGCAATGCTCAGTGCCCAGACCCTGATCCAGAAATCAAATAACGGCTCTATCAGTGACGATGATCGCAAGGCCATCGCCAGCGAGCTGGAAGGGTTGCAACAGCAGATTTTCGACCTGATGAATAGCAAAAACTCATCGGGTGAATTTATATTTGGCGGCAATCAGAGCAAGACCCAGCCATATATCAAAGATGTCAACGGAAAATATATTTATCAGGGTGACCCTGGTCAGCGAAATATTCAGGTCTCACCCACAGTACAAATTGCTGCCAATGATTCCGGGCAAGATCTGTTTGAAATTGTGGCGACCAGAAGAACTGCCAGTGCAACCACAGCAAATATCAAGGTTGGGATAGGCGATCAGGGTAACTTTGATAATTTCTATAAGTCCAATTATAACTCGGCACTGCCCAGCAACACCTATACCGTATCAACCACCATAGGCCCGCCAGATACCTATGATATCAAAGATGCTGGTGGCAATACGTTGCAAACGGGTAACTACACTGCTGGTACCAAGATCCCTTTCAATGGGTTGGAATTGACCGTCAGCTCGTCTGCGGGCAGTTCTGAGCAGTTTGCTCTCAATCCACCGAAGAATGACAACATATTGAATGGTATGTCGGATTTTATTACGGCTCTGCGAGATCCGGCTATTTCTGCCGAGGCCTTCGAGCAGAAAATAGCCGATGCCACCGTTCATATGAAAAATGCCCGCCTGAATATCGATCATGGGTTGGGTGAGTTGGGCGGCCGGATGAACAGCCTGGAACAGGCTATGGGCTCCAATGAGGGATTGAGTACCCTCAACGCCGAGGCGAGAGCCAAGGTGTCGGAAGCGGATCTCTATGAAGTGATTTCCGCGCTGTCAAAAGAGGATGCGGCATTGAGTGCCTCGCAACTCTCTTTCAGTAAAATAAGCCGTCTGACGTTATTTGACTATATTCGCTAATTAAAGAAGGGCCCCTTTGGGGCCTTTGCTTTTGTCCAGACTATGAAAATTGGTTCCGTGTCATCTCCTGCCAATTGTAACAAGCTGTTGCCGTTGCCAATTTAATGGTGGTTGCGGGGTTGACCTCCCTGCGGGATTGGATAATCATGCCGCCCGCACAACAGAGGGTTGTGCGAATTATTTGCAGCATCTCGTTAGGCGAGGCTCCTGTATAAACACAGGCCACTGATCTCACGACGTCCAGAGACGCCCAAGATCAGGACAGTTTTCATCGGATTAAGGTGTAAACCCAAGTGGCTTCCGGCATGCCGGATACGTTATACAGTGCTAAAGCTGGTACGTGGGGATGATGACACGCCGAACGGCGTCATTTCCTGCCTATTACTCGTCAATCAAATTGCTGTTTTCTTGTCGTTGCATCCGGCTATTTCCGGAGGCATTCAGGCTCGCCTGAAATCACATGAGGATATCTGTGATGAAGAAAACACATACCATTCTTAACCGTCACCAACTGCTCGATCTGGCCGCCCTGCAGGGTTGGCTGGAACATAATCTGGATCCGGTTCAGCGCGCCGATCAACTGTTGACCCTGCGTCCGGAAGAGCTCAACTGCATCTTTGACACCCTGCCAATTCCGCAAGGGGCCGAACTGCTTGGCTCGCTCTCGGCCGAGAGTGCCGGGCGCCTGTTGCAGCGGCTCCATGGCAGCATCGTCAGCGTGTTGCAGGAGGCCATTCCCCGTCGCGAGATGGTCGCCATCCTGCGCAAACTGGGTCGTCAGGATCGCACCATGTTGCTGGCTCGCTTCCCGACCCAGGCGCAGACCATGTATTACTCCCTGCTGGATTGGCCCACCGAGTCGGTGGGGGCCAACATGCGCCACGAATATCTGGCTGTGCGGGAGGAGGACACGGTCGGTCACGCCAAACAGCTGATCCACGATGCCTGGGACAATGCCCAGCTGTTTCGCCATATCTATGTGGTCAACGGGGATGGTCGTCTGCAAGGGAGCCTCTCCCTCAAGACCTTGCTGATCGCCGACCCGCTGGCCAGTGTCGCGACCCTGATGGATCGGGAGACGGTGCGGATCAACGCCCGTGCGGATCAGGAGTTGGCAGCGCGCCTGCTCATCGACCGCGATCTCTCGGTCCTGCCGGTCGAGGATCAGGGGCGACTGGTCGGTATTTTCCACGTCGATGATGCGGCGGATATTCTGGAGCTCGAATCCACCGAAGATGCCGAGATGCAGGGGGGATCATCACCGCTCGATACCCCTTACTTGCAGGCGACGCCCTGGCAGCTGTGGCGCAAACGGGTGGGCTGGCTGCTTATCCTGTTTGTGGCGGAAGCCTACACCGGCACAGTGCTGCGGGCATTTGAGGAGCAGCTGGAAGCGGCTATCGCGCTGGCCTTCTTCATTCCGCTCCTGATCGGTACTGGTGGTAACAGCGGCACCCAGATCACCACCACCATAGTACGAGCCATGGCGGTCGGGGAGGTGAGTTTGCGCAATCTCGGCACAGTGCTGAAAAAGGAGCTCTCCACCGGTCTGCTCATTTCGGGTGCCATTGCCATGGCGGCCTGGGTACGGGCATGGAGTCTTGGCGTCGGTCCCCAGATTGGCATGGTGGTTACCTTTACCATCATCGCTATCGTGCTCTGGAGTGCCACGGTCGCGTCCATTATTCCCATGGTGCTGCGCCGTTTTCGCATCGATCCGGCGGTGGTCTCTGCGCCATTCATCGCGACGCTGGTGGATGGTACCGGCCTTATCATCTACTTCGAGATGGCCAAGTGGTTGTTGCCCGAGTTGCAGTAACGGGTAGATTGATATGAAAAAGGCAGCCATTGGGCTGCCTTTTGTATTTATCTTTCCGGTTTAGCCGAGCTGGAACAACAGTGGCCAGCCCTGCTCCTGACAGTAGCGGTGCTCCTTCTCCAGATTCTGCATCAGGAGACGGTTCTCCTCGCACCAGTCGATCGGCAGGGTCACGACCAGCTGATCCCCTTGTACCGCGACTTTCCACTCGGGCAGCAGGTTGTCCTGCCGCTTGTGGTGAGCGGCGACTGCGAGGCGCAGGATGCGGATGCAGCGCAGCACCGTCTGCATGTCGTGGTTGGGCAGGGGAGGCAGCTCGGAGAGCTTGAGCCCCTTGCGCTGAAAGCGTACCAGCGCGGCCAGCAGTGCCTGATCGTCCTGGTTGAAGCCGGGCAGGTCGGTGTGTTGCAGGATATAGGCGGAGTGGCGATGGATGCCGCTGTAGTTGATGGCAAGGCCAATTTCGTGCAGCCGCGCCGCCCAGCCGAGGATAGCGCGATAGGGCTCTACTTCCATCTGCCAGGGCTCTTGCAAGGCATCAAACAGGGTCAGCACGCTCTGCTCCACCCGGGCGGCTTGTTTGCGGTCCATCCGGTAGTGGGTACCGAGCGCCTGTGCGGTACGCTCGCGAATATCGTGGTGCTGCAAGCGCTCCTCGAACTCATACAGCAATCCTTCGCGCAGAGCACCGTCGGAGTAGTCGAGCCGCTCGATGGGCAGCGAGGTAAACAGGCCGAGCAGGATGGCGACCGCAGCGGCAAACACCTCCTGACGCTCCTCGGTAAGCCCTGTCAGCTTGAGGTTATCGACTCGCTTGCGCTCAATCATCAGCGCCTTGAGCCGCTCCAGCCCCTCCAGCGTAATACTGCCATCGGTCAGCCCCTCACCTTGCAGCACGTCGCGCACGGTGCGGATCGAACCTGAGCTGCCAAGACAGCTCTGCCAGCCCAGCTTGCGGTACTGGTTGACGATGGGGGCGAGCTGGTGCTGCGCCTCCAGCACGGCATTGGTGAAGTGCTTGTCGCTCAGCTTGCCGCTGGCAAAGAAGCTCTGGGTAAAGCTGACGCAGCCCATCTTGCGACTGGTAAGGGCCTTGTGTTCAAACCCTTCACCGATGATGAGTTCGGTGCTGCCGCCGCCGATATCGATGACCAGTACCTGGCCCTCTATATGCTGGGTATGGGCGACCCCCTGATAGATGAGCCGTGCTTCTTCCTGCCCGCTGATGATCTCGATGGGGTGGTTGAGCACCTTGGCTGCTTCACCTACAAATTCGCGGGCGTTGCTGGCGCGGCGCAGGGTATAGGTACCTGCGATGCGGATCTGATCCGGCTTGATATTGGTGAGGCGCTCGGCAAACAGCGACAGGCAGGCGAGGCCGCGTTCCATCGCCTCCGGGCTCATCCGCTTCTGCTCATCCATCCCTTCCGCCAGCCGTACTCGCTCCTTGATGCGATCGACGATGCGAAAACGCCCTTCGCTCAGATGGGCGATCACCATATGAAAACTGTTGGAGCCGAGATCCACGGCGGCATAGAGACTATTGTCCATTGTTTGACTCGATACGTTTGAGATAGTCGTAAATCGCCACCTGAGAGCGGATCTTGCGGCGGTTGCCCCGCTTCACATATTCGTTCTGCTGGTCGGCATCAATGACCCGCGCCTTGCAGGTATCACTCAGTTGTAGTTCGAGAATGTCCATGATGCGCTGCTTGAGGCGCTCATCATAAATGGGGGTGCCCACCTCAATACGGCCGTCGATATTGCGGCTCATCCAGTCGGCGCTGGAGATATAGAGCTGGGGGTTGCCCTTGTTGTGGAACACCATCACCCGCGGGTGCTCGAGGAAGCGGTCGATGATGCTGATCACCTTGATGTTGTCACTGAGGCCCGGTACGCCCGGACGCAGGGCGCACATGCCACGGATGATCATCTGGATCGGCACCCCGGCCTGCCCGGCGGCATAGAGGCGGTTGATGAGATCCTTGTCCACCAGATTGTTGATCTTGAGGATGATGCCGCTCGGCTGGCCCGCCTTGGCGTTGGAGAGCTCGTTGTCGATGAGGCGATAGAGCTGACGGCGGCTGTTGATGGGGGAGACCAGCAGGTGATTGAATTTGTAACGCTTATAGGGGTACTCGATGTATTCAAACACCCCTTCCACTTCGGCGGTGATATCCGGATTGCGGGTGAGCAGCGAGAAGTCGGTGTAGATCTTGGCGGTCTTCTCGTTGAAGTTGCCAGTACCGATATGGGCATAGCGCACCGCCTCGCCATTTTCGTGGCGGGTGATGAGGCAGAGCTTGGAGTGGATCTTGAGGCTCGGCACCCCGAACACCACCTTGACCCCGGCATCGGTAAGGATGTTGGCCCAGTCGATGTTGGCCGCTTCGTCGAAACGGGCGCGCAGCTCGACCACCACGGTCACCTTCTTGCCGTTGTTGGCGGCATCGATGAGGGAGTGGATGATGCGCGACTTCTTGGCCACCCGATAAATGTTGATGCGAATGGCGCTGACCGCAGGATCGAACGCCGCCTGGCGCACCAGCTCGGTGAAGTGGTGGAACTTGTGGTACGGGTAGTAGAGCAGGATATCCTGCTTGGTAATTGCATCGAAGGCGTTGACGAAGCCGTCAAAATCGCGGCAATCCAGGGCCGGCAGCTTGGGGTTTTCCAGATAGTCACGACCCACGTTGGGGAAGCCGATGAAATCCTTGAAGTTATGGTAACGCCCACCCGGCATGATGGCGTCGTAGGAGCTGATCTGCAGCTTGAGCTTGAGGAAGCTAATCATGGCAGCGGGCATCTCCCGCTCGTAGACGAAGCGCACCGGCATGGCGGTGAGGCGCTGCTTCAAGCCGTCACTCATCTTGTCCACCAGGCTCAAGTCCAGCTGGTCGGAGAGATCATATTCGGCATCCCGGGTCAGCTTCACCGCATAGGCGGCAATCTCGTCGTAGTCGAAGAAGCCTTTGAAGATCTCGTCGAGGCAGAAGCGGATGACGTTATCCAGAATGATGATTTGCTTCTTGCGGCGGGTCCCTTCCGGCGGCAGCTGGAAGAAGCGGGGCAGGTCATCGGTCGGCACTTCGACCAAGGCGTACTGGATCACCTGACCGTTCTTCTTCATCTCGATGGCCAGATAGGTGTACTCATCCTTGAGGAATTTGACCGGATTGACCTCTTTGTTGAGCAGGATCGGGATGATGTGACGCAGCACCTTCTCCTTGAAGAAGACCCGCAGCCACTTCTGAATGGCATCGGAGAGCTGGTTCTCGTTGACCAGGAAGATGTTGTGGCGAGCGAGCGCAATCAACAGCTCCTTGTAGGTGTTGTCGAACGCTTCACCGAGCGCCATCACTTTTTGCTGGATGGCGCGCAGCAGCACTTTCGCTTCATCGTCGCCACCATGTACTTCATTGATGAGGATGCGACGCTTGACGTCCGATACCCGTACCTTGAAGAACTCATCCTGGTTGGAGGAGAAGATCCCCAGAAAACGAACCCGCTCGATGAGGGGCACCGTCTTGTCCATTGCCTCTTGCAACACCCGTTCATTGAATGAGAGCCAGCTCAGCTCTTTCTCTTCATACTGCTTGTCGGTGCTCATCTTGTGCCTCTGTTTCAGGTCGCGTCTGCGCGGCAGTTATGGCGTTAATATATGACAAATAAATGACAGTGTTGTTACTGCTCGCTGAACGCTTCGTCGATGTCGACCACCAGATCGTCGGAGAGGGATTCCAGCGCGGTGATCAGCGTATCCATCGCGAGCCCGTCGGGCAGGGCAACCAGCGCATGGGCATAGAAGAGCGGGGCGCCGGAGTGGGGAGCCGGTTCACAGCCGGTGGTGAGATCGGCCACGTTGATCTCGAGCTGGCGCAGGATGCTGGCTACTTCATGGACGATGCCGGGGCGGTCGTTGCCGGTCACTGTCATCATGACTTGATGAGCTGGCTCGGCGGTAGGTGTCCCTTCGGCAAAGCTGATGGTCAGATCCGGTAGCAGGGCCAGTGCTTCGCACAGGCTGCGATAGTGCTCATCGGGGACAGAGACATGGAGGATACCGGCAAATTGGCCCGCCAGTTCGCTCATGGCGCTGCCCAGCCAGTTGCCCTGCTCGCGGCTGATGACTGCTGCCAGACTCTCGACGATCCCGGGTTTGTCTGCACCGATCACGGTGACCACCAATTGTTTTTGCATCCTGCTCTCCTTGAAATGGGATTTCTTGCTCTATCCCTATTGTGCCTGCTGGGGCTGGTCATATGAACCCCCGCCTGCTGACAAATAGATAAAAAGACGGGACTTTTCACTTTCTATACACGGGTCTGCTGCCTTGCTCCGTGGCGGCTGTGGTAAAGTGATTCCCCTTTCGTGTCGTGAACTGGATCGTGCTCTCATGAATACCCTTGTCCTATCGGGATTGTTGTTGCTGGCGCTGCTTGTGCTGGCGATCTTCTGGAGCAGAGGCAGACAGCAAAAGCGCCTGCCCTATGATATGCAGGAGACCCTGTTCAGTCCCGC
Organism: Aeromonas sp. R5-4; assembly: GCF_040908215.1. Classification (NCBI taxonomy): domain Bacteria; kingdom Pseudomonadati; phylum Pseudomonadota; class Gammaproteobacteria; order Aeromonadales; family Aeromonadaceae; genus Aeromonas; species Aeromonas sp. R5-4. The sequence goes on from NZ_JBFODG010000002.1 coordinate 59,655, forward strand.
TGAGCGATCGTTCCTTGGGGTGCTGGATCTGGCGGTGGGTGACAAGGCCCGGGTCTTTGCCAAGGTGCGGGTGGCCGATGTGCTGACGCCGCAGGCCGGGATCGGCAAAAGCAAATGGCAGCAGTACTTCAACAAGATCAGTGCCAAGCATTTCGACTATCTGCTTTGCCACCCCGCGGATCTCTCCTTTATCTGCGCCATCGAACTCGATGACAGCTCCCACCGTCACCAGAAGCGCAAGGCGCGGGATCTCTTTCTGAAAACCGCCTGCGACAGCGCCGGTCTGCCGTTGCTGAAGATCCCGGCAAGTGCCAGCTATCTGGTGGAAGAGCTGCGCGAACAGATCCTGCCGCTGCTGGTCAAAACCAGCGAACCATTGATCGACGATTTGCCGCACGGGGCGCGCCGCGAGCCGACGTTCAACCCTCTGTTGCTGGACGGCGTGGATGTCGGTGCCGGGATGCGTGGTCGCACTGCCCATGCCGAGGCGATCTCGCCTGCGTCGCTCCACGAGCCCGCCATCCAGCCCAAGGGGGTGATGGAGGCGCCACAGAGTGAGGGTGAGCTGATCGATAGCTTGTTCGCCGATGTGGAAGATGATGAAGTGCACGAGGTACACCACTGCCCTCGTTGTGATGCGCCGCTGGTGGAGCGGGAGGCGAAAAAAGGCCCCCACGCCGGTCGACTCTTTCTGGCTTGCAGCCGTTTCCCCGAGTGTCGTTACGCGGCGCCGCACCACCATAATCGCCACTGAATATGCTTCACCGTGTCCCATGCTGCCCTCTGACGAGGGCGGTTTTCTTTCCGCTTTTGGCGGCGTTTGTCAACGGCGCCAATGCAGAAAATTCCTCGGCAAAATTTATCTAATCTCCCGTTTCTGTCGATACACTTAGCCTGAATACGACAATTTTTGACAATGCGTCGGAATTTTGGCACTTTGTGTGCCAGCAAAAAGACAGTCGGTAGCTGTTTTATCATTAAATAAAACAATAAGTTAGTTCAGGACATCGCGAGGAATGGATATGGTGGAGATGGGCGTGTTGATTGTTGATGCCGATGCGCAGCGGCGCCAACAGTTGGGAACCGTGCTCTCGTTTATGGGGATCCCGTGGCAGGAGGTGGCACAAAGCGATTTGGATGTGGCCATCGAATCCTCCGGTCCGCTGCAAGGGGTGCTGGTGGGTGAGCTGACCGACCGTCCCTTGTCAGAGCTGCTGGCTGCTTTCCCCCGTACCCCCTTCCTCTCGCTGGTTGAGGCCGATCTGCCCAACAGCAACTTTATCGGGGTCGCGCTCTCGCCCTTTACCTATGAATCCCTTACCCGTCATCTGCACTTCTGTCAGGCGTTCGTCTCCTTGCATCCTCGTCAGCAGACCCATGACAAGGGTCAGGCCCTGCTGCGTTTGCTGGTGGGCAAAGGGAAGGGGATCCAGGAGGTTCGCCGCCTTATTGGTCAGGTGGCCGAGACCGATGCCAACGTGCTGATCCTTGGGGAGTCTGGTACCGGTAAAGAGGTGGTGGCTCGCGCTATCCACGAACTCTCTTCCCGCAGCAGTGGCCCCTTCGTGCCCATCAACTGCGGCGCCATTCCGGCCGAATTGCTGGAGAGCGAACTGTTCGGTCACGAGAAGGGGGCGTTTACCGGCGCCATCGCGGCTCGTCGCGGTCGCTTCGAGCTGGCGCAGGGGGGCACCCTGTTCCTCGACGAGATCGGCGACATGCCGATGCCGATGCAGGTCAAACTGCTGCGGGTATTGCAGGAGCGGTTGTTCGACCGGGTCGGTGGCGGCAAGCCCATTCAGGCCGATGTGCGCATCATAGCGGCGACCCACCGGGATCTGGAGGCTATGATCCGCACTCAGGGTTTTCGTGAAGATCTCTACTACCGCCTCAACGTTTTCCCCATAGAGACGCCGCCGCTGCGGGATCGCATCGATGACATTCCGCTGCTGCTGCAGGAGCTGCTCAACCGCCATGCCGAGCAGCACCATGGCTTTATCCGGCTGACCCAGCGGGCGCTGGAGTCGCTGATGCAGTACCCCTGGCCCGGTAACGTGCGCGAGCTATCCAACCTGCTGGAGCGGCTGCTGATCCTCTACCCGCACCAGATCGTCGATGTGGCCGATCTGCCGAGCCGTTATCGCCTGCTGCCGAGCGAGCCGCGGGATGAGCGGCTGACCGAGATGGATGAACGGGATGCGCTGGCGGCGGTGTTCCAGGATCCGCCCGAGCTGGATCACGCCCTCGCTTCGGCCCGCACCATGCAGCTGCCGGAGGAGGGGGTCAACCTCAAAGAGATGCTGGCCGACCTTGAAGTGGAGCTGATCCGTCAGGCGCTGGAGTCTCAGGACGGGGTCGTGGCCCGCGCCGCCGATCTGCTCGGTATGCGGCGTACTACCCTGGTGGAGAAGATGAAAAAGTACGGGATGAGCAAGGACGTCTAAGGGTCAAAGCCTTGACGCCAATACGCAATCCATTGTTTTAATTCATATAATTTAGTGGCATGGAAATTGAATAACCTGACCCAATAGCCAGTTTGAGGTCAGGTTTATGACAATCCAGCAGCAGGACATGCCACTCCAGTCCCACGAAGTGAGCCAGCTCTATGCCATCTTCAAGGCGCTCCCCACCGGGGTGTTGCTGCTTGACGGGGCAGGGGTGGTCACCCGCGCGAATCCGGCGGCCATCTCCCTGCTGGGAGAGCCGCTGGAAGGGGAGCTCTGGCGTCACATCATTGCCCGCTGCTTCGAGCCGCGCGAGGATGATGGTCACGAGATCTCCCTGCGTGACGGGCGCCGGGTCCAGCTCTCGACCCAACCGCTGCCGGATCAGCCCGGCCAGCTGGTTTTTATCAATGACCTGACCGAAACCCGTAAACTGCAAGACCGCATCAACCACATGAAGCGGCTGTCGGCGCTGGGCAATATGGCGGCCTCGCTTGCCCACCAGATCCGCACTCCGCTCTCCGCTGCCATGCTCTATGCCGCCAACCTGGCCAACCGCACCCTCAAGCCGGAATCTCGCACTCAGTTTCAGCAAAAGCTGATGGCCCGTTTGCAGGATCTGGAGAAGCAGATCAACGACATCCTGCTGTTCGCCCGCAATGGCGACAATCAGGTGGTCACCCCCATCTCGGTACAAGGGCTGCTGGCCGAAGTGCAGGCCGGTGCCGAGGCCTTCTGCCAGCAACAGGGCTGCGAGCTGCACATGGAGGCGCCGGAGCCCGATCTCTGTCTGCTGGCCAACAGCAGTGCGCTGGCGGGGGCTATCAACAACCTGATTGCCAATGCCCAGCAGGCAGGGGCCACCTCACTCTTGGTCAGCGCGCTGCGCAGCGGTACCCGGGTGGAGATGCGGGTCATCGATAATGGCAAGGGGATCCCTTCCCATCAGCTCGGTCAGGTATTCGAACCCTTCTTTACCACTCGCTCCCAGGGCACAGGTCTCGGGCTGGCGGTGGTGCAATCTGTAGTGCGTGCCCATCAGGGGGAGGTCGGTGTGGCCTCGGTTCCCGGTGAAGGCACCTGCTTTACTCTGTCGTTCCCCCTGCACCAGCAACCGGTGCAGCTTGGAGGTGTAGCATGACACAGGCCAGGATCCTGGTAGTTGAAGATGACAATGGCCTGCGCGAAGCGCTGGTGGATACCCTGTTGCTCGGCGGTTATGAGTGCCGTGAAGCGGACAGCGGCGAGCGGGCTCTGCTGGCCCTCTCCCGTCAGCCGTTTGACATGGTGATCTCCGATATCCAGATGGGGGGGATGGACGGTCTCACTCTGCTGGCTACTATCCGCCAGCAATATCCGCAGATACCTGTGCTGCTGATGACCGCCTACGCCAATATCGACGGCGCGGTGCGCGCCATGCGCGAAGGGGCTATCGACTATCTGGCTAAGCCGTTCTCCCCGGAGGTGCTGCTTAATCAGGTCAGCCGCTATGTGCCCGCCCAGAAGGTGGAGAAGCGCGCCGTGGTTTACGGGGATCCCAAAACTGCCGAGCTGTTCCAGCTGGCGACCCGGGTGGCCAGAAGCGAAGCGACCGTGATGGTGACCGGCCCGAGCGGGACGGGGAAAGAGGTGCTGGCCCGTTACATTCACGATAACTCCAACCGCGCCGAGCAGCCTTTCGTCGCCATCAACTGTGCCGCCATTCCGGAAAACATGCTGGAGGCTACCCTGTTTGGCTACGAGAAGGGCGCCTTCACCGGTGCGGTGCAGGGGTGCCCCGGCAAGTTCGAGCAGGCGCAGGGGGGCACTTTGTTGCTCGACGAGATCACCGAGATGGATCAGGGGCTGCAAGCCAAGTTGCTGCGGGTGTTGCAGGAGAAAGAGGTGGAGCGGCTCGGCAGTCGCAAGATGATCCCGCTGGATGTGCGGGTCATCGCTACCAGCAACCGGGATTTGAAAAAAGCGGTGCAGGATGGCCTGTTTCGCGAAGATCTCTACTATCGCCTCAACGTCTTTCCGCTGCGCTGGTCTGCCCTGAGTGAGCGGCCCGGGGATATTCTGCCGCTGGCGGAGCACCTGCTGGCACTTCATGCCAGTCAGCAGGGGCTACCGACACCACAGTTGACGGACGCCTCGCGGGAGCGGTTGCTGGCCCACCCCTGGCCCGGCAATGTGCGGGAGCTGGATAACGTGGTACAGCGCGCTCTGATCCTCAGCCCCGACGGGGTCATTGATTGTGACCACCTCATTCTGGAGGAGCTGGACGAGCAGGAGATGGAGTTTGTCAGCGTCGAGCGCAGCTATGGCGGCGATCGCCTCGGCAGCGAGCTCAAGCAGCAGGAGCACCAGATCATCCTCGACACCCTGCAAGATTGTAACGGCAGCCGCAAGGCGGTGGCCGACCGGCTCGGCATCAGCCCGCGCACCCTGCGCTACAAGCTGGCCCAGATGCGGGAGGCGGGGATCGACCTGCCAGCCTGAGGCATGTGGGAAACCGTACTGTGTGGGGGCTGTCATGGTCTTGACGGCCCGGCTCGATTATCATGGGGCCCTTGGCGCTTTGAGCCTGGGCCCTGTTTTTATTGGTAAAGCAGGGGACCGAGCCTTAATAAGGGACCCCTATGATCTCTCATCGAAAACTCGAAACCGTACTGAACCATCTGCTCGAACCGCACGCTATCAAGGATTACTGCCCCAACGGCTTGCAAGTGGAGGGGCGTGAGCGTATTCGCAAGGTAGTGACCGGTGTCACCGCCAGTCAGGCGCTTATCGACGCGGCGGTGGCTGCCGAGGCCGATGCCATTCTGGTCCATCACGGCTACTTCTGGAGCGGTGAACCGGCCCAGATCACCGGCATGAAGCAGCGTCGGCTCAAGACCCTGCTGACCCACGATATCAACCTGTTTGCCTACCATTTGCCGCTGGATGTCCATCCTGAGGTGGGTAACAACGCTCAGCTCGCCAAGCTGCTCGACATCAAGGTGCGTCGCGGTCTGGAGCCGTGGAACAGCAAGAGCGTCGCCATGGTGGGCAAGCTGGAAGAGCCGATGAGCGGAGCCGACTTTGCCAAGCTGATTGCCGAGCGCCTTGGCCGCGAACCCCTCTTTTGTGGCGATACCGGTCCCGAGCTTATCCGTTCCGTGGCCTGGTGCACCGGTGGCGGTCAGAGCTACATCAATCTGGCGGCGGAGCAGGGCATCGATGCCTTTATCTCCGGTGAAGCCTCCGAGCAGACCATTCACACCGCCCGCGAGATGGGGATGCACTTCTACGCCGCGGGCCATCACGCCACCGAGCGTTACGGCGTCAAGGCGCTGGGGGAGTGGCTGGCGACCGTGCATGGGTTGGATGTTACCTTTATCGATATCGACAATCCGGTCTAAACCTGTCCACGATCTGGCTACGAAACCGTGATCAAGGCTCATGTGCTGCTCGCTTATGTATACAGCAAAGAGTGCTTACGTATGTCCATACGCTCCGGTTCCTGGGCAGTTTGTAACCTTGTTGACGGTTTCTCGCAGCAGGTCGTGAACAGGTTTAAGCCTGTGCCTGTGGTGGGAAATTTCAGGAAATAAAAAGGAGGCCATCGGCCTCCTTTTTCACATTTCGACAAGACGTCTGCTTACTCGCAGGCGTAACCAGCGGGGCCCAGCAGGGCGCCATCCAGTTGCACGGCGCCATCTACCATCTGCAGCCTGCCTTCGCAGAACCAGCGCACCACCAGCGGGTAGATGCTGTGTTCCTGCGCCTGTACTCGTGCCGCTACCTCGTCCGCCGTGTCCCCTTCAAAGATGGGCACGCGGGCCTGCAGGATAACCGGGCCACCATCCAGCTCTTCGGTGACGAAGTGGACGCTGGCGCCGTGTTCACTGTCACCGGCATCTATGGCGCGCTGGTGGGTGTGCAGGCCCTGATACTTGGGCAGCAGGGAGGGGTGGATATTGATCATCCGCCCGGCGAAATGGCGCACCAGATCGCCGCTCAATATCCGCATAAACCCGGCCAGCACCACCAGATCCGGCTGATAGTCTGCCATCAGCGCCAGCAGGGCGGCGTCATACTCCTCTCGGTTGGCAAACTGCTGCTGGGCCAGAATGGAGGTCGCTACGCCTGCTTCTTTGGCGCGAACCAGACCATAGGCATCGGCCTTGTTGCTGATGACGCCGACCACTTCACCGGCAATCTTGTCGCTGGCGCAGTGGTCGAGGATCGCCTGCAGGTTGCTGCCGCTGCCGGAGATTAGGACGAGGATCCGCATCATTTGATGACGACCTGCTCCTCACCTTCTGCTGCCTTGGCGATATGACCGATGTGCCATGCGTTCTCGCCTTCCGCTTTGAGCAGGGTCAGCGCCTTCTCCAGCTGGTTGGCGGGCAGGGCGATGATCATGCCGACACCGCAGTTGAAGGTGCGATACATCTCGTGACGGGTGACGTTGCCAGCCTGCTGCAGCCAGCTGAACACCGCCGGCCACTGCCAGCTCTGCTCGTCGATCACCGCTTGAGTATTGGCAGGCAATACGCGGGGGATATTCTCCCAGAAGCCACCGCCGGTGATGTGGGACAGGGCGTGGATCTCGCACTCCTTGATGAGCTTGAGCACAGGTTTCACATAGATGCGGGTCGGCTCCAGCAAGGCATCTGCGAGGGTGCGGTCACCCAGCGGCTGATGCACGTCGGCTTTGGAGACTTCCAGAATTTTACGGATCAGGGAGAAGCCGTTGGAGTGAGGGCCGCTGGCGGCCAGGGCGATCAGGGCATCCCCTTCACCGACCTTGCTGCCGTCGATGATTTCGCTCTTCTCCACCACACCGACGCAGAAACCGGCGATGTCGTAGTCTTCCCCTTCATACATACCCGGCATCTCGGCGGTCTCGCCGCCCACCAGGGCACAGCCTGACTGCTCGCAACCGGCACCGATCCCGGTGACCACCGCGGCCGCGGTGTCCACGTCAAGCTTGCCGGTCGCATAGTAGTCGAGGAAGAACAGCGGCTCTGCGCCCTGTACGATCAGGTCATTGACGCACATGGCCACCAGATCGATGCCCACGGTGTCGTGCTTCTTCAGGTCGATGGCCAGCCGCAGCTTGGTGCCCACACCATCGGTACCGGAGACCAGTACCGGCTCCTTGTAGCCCGCAGGGATTTGACACAAGGCCCCAAAGCCGCCAAGACCACCAAGGACTTCAGGACGACGAGTGCGCTTTGACACGCCCTTGATACGTTCAACCAGTGCATTGCCGGCATCGATATCTACGCCAGCATCCTTGTAGCTCAGTGAGGTTTTGTCAGTCACGAGTATTCCCCGTCATGTAAAGAAGTGGAGGGTAAAATTCGGGGCGTATTCTAACAGTGGCGGTGAAAAACCAGAAAGGAAATCGTTTGCGCGTTTTTGCGCGGAAATGCTCTACAAGCGGTGGCTTTTGTTGTATGATTCCGCGATTTTTTTGCGGCAGGTTAGAGGAGATAATAATGAAAGTCGTTGAAGTCAAACACCCCCTGGTCAAACACAAGATCGGTCTGATGCGTGAAGGCGATATCAGCACCAAGCGTTTCCGTGAACTGGCCAAAGAAGTGGGCAGTTTGTTGACCTATGAAGCGACCTCTGACTTCGAAACCGAGAAGGTTACCATCGATGGCTGGAATGGGCCAGTAGAAGTTGACCAGATCAAAGGCAAGAAGGTAACCGTCGTACCTATCCTGCGTGCCGGCCTTGGCATGATGGATGGCGTGCTGGAGCACATGCCGAGCGCCCGCGTCAGCGTGGTCGGTATCTACCGTGATGAAGAGACCCTGCAACCGGTTCCCTATTTCGAAAAGATCGTCAGCAACATCGAAGAGCGTCTGGCGCTGGTCATCGATCCGATGCTGGCCACCGGCGGTTCCATGATCGCCACCATCGATCTGCTGAAGAAGAAAGGCTGCCAATCCATCAAGGTGCTGGTACTGGTTGCCGCGCCGGAAGGGATCAAGGCGCTGGAAGCCGCTCACCCTGACGTAGAGCTCTATTGCGCTTCTGTCGACCAGGGGCTGAACGAGAAAGGCTACATCGTGCCGGGTCTGGGCGATGCCGGCGACAAGATCTTCGGTACCAAATAAGTTTATGCCTTGACCGCTTCCCATGTGGAAGGGGTGATCGGAGCCGGCGCATCGCCGGCTCTGCTGTTTGTGGCCGCTTGTGCCAGCCTTGCCGCAGGATGCGCCTTGCCGCTACCATAAGCACACTCTCCCATTTCGAGACTCTGTTCATGTTCAAACGTGTTGTGACCGCCCTCTGCTGCGGCTTGTCATTTATGGCCTCGGCCGCTCAGGTGGCCGACCTCTATCAGGGCAAGGCCCCGACCAGTGGCGACATGGTGGCCGCTCAAGGGCAGGCACTGGGTCAGGTGCTGATCAAGGTGACCGGCAAGCGCGACATCCTCACCCAGCCGGTGGTGGTCAAGGCGCTAGCGGCCCCGGGCGACTATGTCAAAAGCTATGGCTATCAGGATCAGGACTCCGTCAAGTATCTGAAAGCCGAGTTCAAGAGTGACAAGGTCAACAGCTTGGTCTCCGAGAGCCAGTTTGCCCTGCTTGGCCCGGCGCGTCCCCAGATGGCGATCTGGCTGGTGGTGGATCAGGGGGAGCGTCGCCTGCTGGCGGATCAATCCAGCGATGGTTGGGCGCAAGCCTTGCGCGAGCAGGCCCAGACGCTGGGGCTACCCATCAGCATTCCGCTGATGGATCTCGATGACAACATGGCGGTCAGTGCCACCGACGTCTGGGGACGCTTTGCCGACCCGATTTTGCAGGCAAGCCAGCGCTATGGCGCCGAGATGGTGGTGCTGGGCAAGCTGACTCCTGAAGGTGACAAGTGGAGCATCGATTGGGGACTCTACGGCCCCAAAGCGGCCGGTGAAGTGGCCGAGCTGACCCGTGGCAATAACACCGGCACTCAGGCCGAAGTGGCGCAAGGGTTTGCCGATACCCTGGCGGCCTGGCTAGTGAAAAACTACGGTGCCCGCATTTCTGGTCCGGCAACCAGCCAGACCCTGGTGGTAGATGGCCTCTCCGAAGTGGACAGCATGATCGCCGTGCAGAAGATGCTGCAGGGGATGGCCAACGTCAGCAAGGTGGCGATCGGCAAGCTGGAGGGGGACCAGGTCACCTTCAACTTTACCCTGCAAGGGGAGCAGGCCGAATTGGTGCGGGCGCTGCAACTTGAGAGTCGTTTGCGCAAGGTTGACGATAATGGCAGCGGTTTGCGTTACCAATGGTCGCAGCCCTGATTTTATAAGGCTTTTGTAGACCGCCCGGCTTGCCCGGGCGGTTCTCTATCTGCCTTTGCGATGATACACTTAGCCACAAATGTCACAGTCAAAGCCCAACGAGTGAAGCAACCGGCCCAACTGTCTTTAGCCGTACAACTACCGGATGATGAAACCTTCGTCAGTTTTTATCCCGGCAACAATGCTCATCTGATCACCGCCCTCAAGAATGCGGCCATCGGTCAGGGATCACCTTTCCTCTATTTCTGGGGAGCCAAGGGATCCGGACGCTCTCATCTGCTCCACGCCACCTGTGCCGAGGTCAACGCCCGCGATGCGGCGGCTGCCTATCTTTCCCTCGATCAGTTTGAACAGCTCGATCCCAGTATGCTCGATGCCCTCGAAAGCCTGCCGCTGGTCTGTCTCGACAGCCTTGAGGCGATCGCCGGCAATGCCGTGTGGGAGCGGGCGCTGTTCGATTTCTACAACCGCTGGCAGGAGAAGGGCGAGGGGACGCTGGTGGTCACCGGTTGCAGCGCACCGCGCAAACTGGGGCTGCAACTGCCGGATCTCGCCTCGCGCCTCGACTGGGGGGTGAGTTTCCATCTCGAAGAGCTGGATGATGAAGGCAAGCTCAGTGCCCTGCAACTGCGTGCCGAGTTGCGGGGCTTCAAATTGCCCATCGATGTGGGCCGCTTCCTGCTCAACCGACTCTCCCGCGATATGCGAACCCTGCTCACCACTCTCAATCAGCTCGACAACGCCTCATTTCGCGCCAAGCGCAAGCTCACCATTCCCTTTGTCAAAGAGATCCTCGAGCTTTGATCCTCTCGGTGGTGTGCGGTTGTGCGCCTGACTTTCGTTTGAATGGCAGATAAAAAGAAACCCCGGCTTCAGGCCGGGGTTTTGCTATTTCAAGGCAGCTTTTTTATTAGTGGAACTGATCTTCTTCGGTGGAGCCGGTCAGCGCGGTGACCGAGGATTGGCCGCCCTGAATGACGGTGGTCACCTTGTCGAAGTAACCGGTACCGACCTCCTGCTGGTGGGCCACGAAGGTGTAGCCACGGCTGGCGGCGGCAAATTCCGGCTCCTGCACCATCTCGACGTAGTGCTTCATCCCTTCGCCACGGGCGTACTGGTAGGCCAGCTCGTACATGTGGAACCACATGTTGTGGATACCCGCGAGGGTGATGAACTGGTACTTGTAACCCATATCGGAGAGCGCCTGCTGGAAGCGGGCGATGGTGGCATCGTCCAGATTCTTCTTCCAGTTGAAGCTCGGGGAGCAGTTGTAGGCCAGGATGCGATCCGGGAACTTGGCCTTGATTGCTTCGGCAAATTTACGCGCTTCGTCCAGGTCCGGCTTGGCGGTTTCACACCACACCATGTCGGCGTAGGGGGCGTAAGCCAGACCGCGAGCGATGGCCTGATCGATACCGGCACGCACCTTGTAGAATCCTTCAGCAGTGCGCTCACCAGTCAGGAAGTCTGCATCGTACGGGTCGGCATCAGTGGTCAACAGGTCAGCGGCGTTGGCGTCGGTACGGGCGATCACCAGGGTGGTGGTGCCGCACACATCGGCTGCCAGACGGGCAGCAACCAGCTTCTGCACCGCTTCCTGAGTCGGTACCAGCACCTTGCCACCCATATGGCCGCACTTCTTGACGGAAGCGAGCTGATCTTCGAAGTGCACGCCAGCGGCGCCCGCTTCAATCATTCCCTTCATCAGTTCGAAGGCGTTCAATACGCCACCGAAACCGGCTTCCGCATCGGCCACGATCGGCAGGAAGTAGTCGATAAAGCCCTCATCCTGCGGTCCAACCTTGTTGGCCCACTGGATCTGGTCGGCACGGGCGAAGGAGTTGTTGATGCGCTCCACCACGGACGGTACGGAGTTGGCCGGGTAGAGGGACTGATCCGGATACATGGTGGAGGACAAGTTGTTATCCGCCGCCACCTGCCAGCCGGAGAGGTAGATCGCCTCGATCCCCGCCTTGGCCTGCTGCACCGCCTGACCACCGGTCAGGGCGCCGAGGCAGTTGACGTAGCCTTTCTTGGCGTCGCCGTGGATCAGACCCCACAGCTTGTCGGCACCGCGCTGGGCCAGAGTGTGTACCGGCTGCAAGCTGCCGCGCAGGTTCACCACATCTTCGGCGCTGTAGCCGCGCTTGATCCCTTTCCAGCGGGGGTTTTCCGCCCAGTCTTTCTCGATAGCCTGGATCTGTTGCTCACGGGTCAGTGCCATATCAGTTCCCTCTTTCATTGATTTCACGTTTCCATTGACTTGTTATTGGCGAGCCCCGCCCGGGGCCCGTGATTCAGAGCCGCTCGTAACCGGGCAGCGTCAGAAAATCGATCAGGGTGTCGGCGCAGGTGATCTCTTCCATCAGTTCGCCTGCCTCGGCAAAGCGTCCTGCCTGCCAGCGCGCGGTGCCCACCTCGGCTTTGACCACCTCCAGCTCCTCGGCCAGCATCTGGCGGAACAGCGCCTTGGTCACTACCTTGCCATTAGACAGGCTCTTGCCGTGGCGGATCCACTGCCAGATGGAGGTGCGGGAGATCTCGGCGGTGGCGGCATCTTCCATCAGACCGTAGATGGGCACGCAGCCGTTGCCGTTGATCCAGGCTTCCAGATATTGCAGGGCGACCCGGATATTGGTGCGCATCCCAGCCTCGGTGCGCTCGCCCTCACAGGGGGCCAGCAGGTCAGCTGCGGTGATGGGGGCATCCTGCTCGCGCAGCACGCCAATCTGGTTCTTGGCGCCAGCCGCAATGGTGGCATTGAACACCGCCATGGCGGTGTCGGCGAGGCCAGGGTGGGCGACCCAGGTACCGTCGTGGCCGTTATTGGCTTCGCGCTCCTTGTCCGCTTTGACCTTGGCGAAGACCTGCTCGTTGACGGTCGCGTCCTTGGCCGGAATAAAGGCGGCCATGCCACCCATCGCCAGCGCACCGCGCTTGTGACAGGTCTTGATCAGCAGCCGCGAGTAGGCGGAGAGGAATGGCTTGTCCATGGTCACCACCTGGCGGTCGGGCAGAACGCGATCCGGATGGTTCTTCAAGGTTTTGATATAGCTGAAGATGTAGTCCCAGCGGCCGCAGTTGAGGGCGACGATGTGATCCTTCATCTGATAGAGCAGCTCATCCATCTCGAATACGGCTGGCAGGGTTTCAATCAGCACGGTGGCCTTGATGGTGCCACGGGGCAGACCAAACTTGTCCTCGGTCCAGGCGAACACTTCGCTCCACCAGCGCCCTTCCAGATGGCTCTGCAACTTGGGCACGTAGAAATAGGGGCCCGAGCCTTTGGCCAGCAGCGCCTGATAGTTGTGCAGGAAATAGAGGGCAAAATCGAACAGGCCGCCGGGGATGGGCTCGCCATCGAAAGTGACATGTTTTTCCGGCAGGTGCAGACCGCGCACCCGGCAGATAAGGACGGCCGGATTGGGGTTAAGGGTATAGGCCTTTCCTTCCGGACTGGTGTAAGAAATGGTCTCGTTGACCGCATCGCGCAGGTTGATTTGACCCTCGATCACTTTATTCCAGGCGGGGGCCAGTGAGTCCTCGAAGTCCGCCATGAACACCTTGACGTTGGCATTGAGGGCGTTGATCACCATCTTGCGCTCGACCGGGCCTGTGATCTCCACACGGCGGTCTTGCAGGTCGGCGGGAATGCCGCGAATGGTCCAGTCACCTTCACGGATGTGGGCGGTTTCCGGCAGGAAGTCCGGCAGCTCGCCGCCATCGATACGGGCCTGGCGTGCCACACGTTGTTTCAGCAATTCCCCCCTTTGGGGAGCAAAACGTTCCACCAGTTCGGAGACCAGAGCCACCGCGTCCGGCGTCAGAATTTGCGCGTATTCGGGCAGCATCTCGCCCTGGATGCGAAGGCGGGCGCTGCAGTGGGTCTGAGCCGGTGCCGACATAAGGTTCACTCCTTTGAGAATTACATTTTGAACTTACTAACTACGACTAAAGTCGAATCGCTGTTCCTGAAACGTTCCCGCAACAACGGGATAACACGATTGATAAGGTGCGAAATATTGTTGATTACGTCAACAGTTTTTTTTAAACGCCTGTTTTTACGATATGGCTAAGTTGATGTTTTTTATTGCTTTATTTGGTTGGTATAAAAACTCTACGCAGATGGTTATGCTCCTGCTTTTTCCCCTCGGACAACGGCTAATTTGGGCCGTTACCTTGCCCCTTGTTCTGTAATTTATTACGTAATAAAATTACAAATGCAAAAACAAATCCCGACCTAACTCCAGGCTTTGCCAAAACAGCTGTATAAATTGCGTTTGAATGTGGCAATGAATGTTTTGCTATTGCTAGACCTGATTGGTGAACGCGTGTTTTAAACTTTATGTGGTGACGCAGGCTCTGTTGGCACCAGCGGTTGCAGCGATGGAAAGTGAAGTGCAATAACGTAGGTTTGTATCAGTTGTCGGGGGGGATGCTGGAGAGGGAAGGGGGAGACGCATCAGTCAATAATACTGCCATCCTTGATAGAATTAGCAGTTTGTCGTTTTTTGCAGATTTCTCGCCAAGGGGGTGAAACTGAGTGTGTTGTACAGGCGATGCCCCAGTGATTGAGCGGCCATCTGGCCGGGCTCAATAGTCATCATCCGGTTCGGCCAGATCGATCACATCCAGCTGGATGACCTGTTCATTTTCGCTTTCGGTGTGGCAAGGGGTGTCGTGAGGAACGGAATAAAGCGTAATGGCGGGTGCGAAATCGGTGTTCTGGTTCATGCCTGGTCCTGTGTTGCACGCAAGCCGGACAGTGATCCCTTCACTCGTGTTTCCACCTCCCTGTGTTGTCTACCGGCGGAAAGTTGCGCATCTTAATGAGTTCGGCAAAAAGATTCAAGTGGTTCTGAGTGTTTTTTGTTCTTGGTGGGCTGGCATCGTCAGGAGGATAAATCGGAGGCAAAAAAATAGCCCAGTCGTTTGACTGGGCTATTCTCGGGGAAAATGGTCGGTGTGAGAGGATTCGAACCTCCGACCCTCTACACCCCATGCAGATGCGCTACCTGGCTGCGCTACACACCGACGGAGTCAGACTCGGCTGACGGGGAGGAAGTCTAATAGCATGACCAAACGGGTGCAACTCCTTTTTTATCATAGAGATGCCGATTGCTTCTTTATTGCTCAGTCGGGATGCGGCTTGGGTCTGACGTGCAGATTTGGCATAATCGCCGCCCTGTCACTGCGAGCTATCATGCCTGCTATCTATGGATTCATCTGACAGGTATGGATAGCTGGAATGTAAACAGCACAATTGAACAATATAAAGAGGGGATGGGCGTGAAACCATCAGAGGTCCCAGAAATACCGAGTCAGACCGAGCAGACCGAGCAGGACGAACAGTGGATGCGCCATGCCATGGCATTGGCCGCCCGGGCCGAAGGGATTGGCGAGATCCCGGTCGGTGCCGTACTGGTGCTGGATGGTCAGGTGGTGGGAGAGGGGTGGAACCGCTCCATCAGCGAACACGATGCCTGTGCCCATGCCGAGGTGATGGCAATCCGGGCGGCGGGCAAGCAGCTGGCGAACTACCGGCTGCTCGACACCACTCTTTATGTGACGCTGGAGCCCTGCTGCATGTGTGCCGGTGCGCTGATCCATAGCCGGGTCAAGCGGGTGGTTTACGGCGCTCGAGATCTCAAGACCGGTGCCGCGGGGTCGGTGTTCGAGATCTTGCAGGACCCGCGCCACAACCACAGTGTCGAGCTGACCGGCGGTGTGCTGGCCGATGCCTGCTCGGCCCAGTTGTCGGCCTTCTTCAAGCGCCGCCGCGCCGAGAAAAAGGCGGCCAAACTGGCGTTGCAACAATCAAGCGATGCCCTTTCCTGAATCATTCGGGGGCAGTGCAGGCTGCCCTTGCTGATTACCATCATAAATATCCCTTTATAAACAATATATTGCGTTCACCTGTCTTCGAAAGAGTCCCCGCTCATTTTTCCGCTAACAACCTCGGTTAAAGCGCTCTCGATGTAACAAAACTGTCATGCAACCGCCATATAATGCCGCGAAGCCTAGCTTACATTGAGGTCTTGCATGTCATCGGAATCGTTAAACCTGGTCATGGCGGGCAGTAGAAAACGCCGGATCAAGGATAAATTGGCCAAATATGGCGTCACCACAGGCGGAGCCCTGGTACTGGTGGCGCTGCTGCTTATCTTCTTTTATCTGCTCTATGTGGTGAAACCCATCTTCAATGGCGCCTCCATGGAGCCGACCGCCTCGTTTACCCTGCCTGCCGCAGGGAAGACCGCCTGGCTCGGCGTGGAAGAGCAGAACGAGATTGGCTATCGCTTCAGCGATAAAGGGCAGGTCAACTTCTTTGCGGTGCAGGGAGATGACAAGATCAAGGTCGGCCAGTCACTGGGTCAGGCCCAGGTTGCTGGTGACATCACCACGGTAGCGACCCCTGCTCCTGGTCAGCGGCTGATCGCCTACGGCTTTGCCGATGGTAAGGCGCAGGTCGTCCAGCCAGCGTTCAAGGTCTCCTATCCCAACGATGTGCGGGTGATTGAACCCAGCCTGCAATATCCCTTTGGCGAAGAGCCTGTGGTGATCGACCCGCAAGGGAAGGCACTGCAACTGATGGTGTTCGAAGCCACCAAGGACAAGATGGCGACCGCCGCCGTGACCGAAGATGGTCGTGGCGTGATGACGGTGATGAGCGGTGAGGAGAACTTCATCTCCGGGGAGATTGAGTGGAGCAGTGAAAACTATACGATTCCCTCCCTGCCGCGCCATGTGGATCAGATGTTGCTGACCCCCAATCTGCGGATCCTGTTCGTGCGCGAGGGCAATCGCCTCTCCGTCTATGACATTCATAACCTGAGCGAAATCTCCCTGCGCAACGTGCTGGAGATCAATGCCCCCAACGCCAATGTGACCCGGGTTCAGCTGCTCTCCGGCGCCTCTTCACTGCTGGTGGGTAATGACAACGGCGTGATTTCCCAGTGGTTCGAAGTGGCGAAGGATGGCAAACGCCAGTTCACCCAAATTCGTGACTTCAAGGGCGATGGCGCGGTAGATCTGCTGACTCCCGAGCACTTTCGCAAAGGCTTCATCAGTGCCGACAAGGATGGCATCATCAGCTTCTTCCACGCCACCGGCGAGACCAAGCTGCTGACCGAGACGGTGGAAGGGGGCGAACTCTCTGCCCTGGCCATCTCCCCCCGTCACAACCTGTTGCTGATGCAGCAAGGGAACAGCTTCAAGCTCTTCTCGGTGGAGAACGAACACCCCGAAGTGACCTGGTCTGCCCTCTGGCAACAGGTGTGGTATGAAGGCTATCCGGAGCCCCAGTATGTGTGGCAATCCACCTCCGCCAGCAACGACTTTGAAGCCAAACTGAGTTTGGTGCCGCTGGTCTTCGGTACGCTGAAAGCCTCTTTCTACGCCATGGTGTTTGCTGTGCCGCTCGGCGTGGCCGGTGCCATCTATACCGCCTACTTCATGTCGGCGGGGCTGCGCAAATACGTCAAGCCGACGGTCGAGATCATGGCGGCGCTGCCGACCGTTATCCTGGGCTTCCTGGCGGGTCTGTGGTTGGCGCCGATCATCGAGGGGGCGCTGCCCGGGGTGATCCTGCTGCTGGTATTGCTGCCGATGGGGATGCTGCTGACTGCACTGCTCTGGAACTATCTGCCGGAGCGCGGCAAGTCATGGCTGCCGGAGGGGTGGCACGCCATCCTGCTGATCCCGGTGCTGCTGCTGATTGGCTGGGGGGCCTTCGCCCTGAGCCCGCTCATCGAGAATGCTTTTATGCACGGCGATTCGCGCATCTGGCTGACTCACGAAATGGGCATCAAGTTTGACCAGCGCAACTCGCTGGTGGTCGGTATCGCCATGGGCTTTGCGGTCATCCCCACCATCTTCTCCATCGCTGAAGATGCGGTCTTCTCGGTGCCCAAGCACCTGACCCAGGGCTCGCTGGCGCTGGGGGCCACCCCGTGGCAGACCCTGAGCCGGGTGGTGATCCTCACGGCCAGCCCGGGCATCTTCTCTGCGGTGATGATGGGTCTTGGCCGCGCCGTGGGCGAGACCATGATCGTGCTGATGGCTACCGGCAACACCCCCATCATGGACTTCTCCATGTTCCAGGGGCTGCGCACCCTCGCCGCCAACATCGCGGTGGAGATGCCGGAATCGGAAGTGGGCAGCTCCCACTATCGGGTACTGTTCCTCGCGGCCTTCGTCCTGTTTGTGTTCACCTTTTTGTTCAACACCCTGGCCGAGTTTGTCCGTCAGCGGTTGCGTGAAAAATACAGCTCGATGTAAGGGGCGACTCTGTAATGGACAAGGAATCGACAATGGGTAAGTGGTTTAAATCAGGGGCCCCCTGGATCTGGATGACCGGCGGTGCCGTCAGCCTGAGTCTGGTGGCGGTACTGGGTCTGCTGCTGCTGATCGGCTGGCGTGGTCTGGTCTACTTCTGGCCGCACCCCATCTATGAGTGGCAGCTTGAAGACGCAAATGGCAACAAGAGCGTACTGATCGGCGAAATCAACGATCGCGAGCAGGTTCCGGTGGAGCGACTGCGCGCCGCAGGGCTGCCATTGGAAGGGGAAGAGCGCGAGCTGCTGACCCGCTATCTGGTCAAGACCGGCAACCGCGAGTTTGTTGACCTCGATTTTCGCTGGGTGCTGGAGACGGACATCAAGTCCCAGAGCCAGCCGGCTGAGCTGGCCATGGTTGAGCGTGCCACCAACGGCAACTTCTATGGCTATATCGTCGGGGTGAAAGAGGATGGCCGCGAGCTCACCTCTGATCTGCATCCTGCCCTGCAGCGGGTGCTGGCGCGAGCCAATGCCCTTTCAGAACAGGCCAACGATCTGCAAAAAGGGGACATCGGCAGCATCAACTATCAACTGGAGCGGCTGCGCCTGAAAGAGCGCAAGGCCGAGCTGGATGACAAGCTGACCGATCAGCTCAAAGCCGAACTGGCCAGCGAGCGTCAGGCCCTCAACGATCGCTATCAGGTGCTGGAAAAAGAGCTCTTCTCACTGCGTAGCCAAGCGGACCGCGACGCCATCACCGTCAAGGATATGCGTGGCGAGCTGGTGACCATGCCGATGTCCAAGGTACTGGACGTGGTATGGCCCAACGACATGAGCCTGCTGGCCAAGGTGGGTCACTGGTTCCACCAGATCGGCAAGTTCGTCTCTGACGATCCCCGTGAAGCTAACACCGAGGGCGGGGTGTTCCCGGCCATCTTCGGCACTGTGTTCATGGTGTTCCTGATGGCGATCATCGTGACCCCGCTGGGGGTGGTAGCGGCAGTCTACCTGCACGAATATGCTGGCAAGAACAGTCTGACCAAGATCATCCGCATTGCGGTGATCAACCTGGCGGGCGTGCCCTCCATCGTTTACGGCGTGTTTGGTCTGGGCTTCTTCGTCTACACACTCGGCGGTTCGTTAGACCAGCTGTTCTACCCGGAAGCGCTGCCGAGCCCGACCTTTGGTTCACCCGGCGTGATCTGGTCGGCGCTGACCCTGGCTATCCTGACCCTCCCGGTGGTGATCGTCTCCACCGAAGAGGGGCTGGCGCGGATCCCGAGCACCATCCGTCAGGGCTCGCTGGCACTGGGCGCGACCCAGGCCGAAACCCTGTGGCGCATCGTGCTGCCGATGGCGAGCCCGGCCATCATGACCGGCCTTATTCTGGCGATTGCCCGTGCGGCCGGTGAAGTGGCGCCGCTGATGCTGGTGGGGGTGGTGAAACTGGCGCCGACCCTGCCGATGGATGGCAACTTCCCGTATCTGCATGTGGAGCGCAAGTTCATGCACCTGGGCTTCCACATCTATGACGTCGGCTTCCAGAGCCCCAACGTCGAAGCGGCCCGCCCGCTGGTCTACGCCACCTCCTTCCTGCTGGTGACGGTGATCGTGGGTCTGAACCTGACCGCTATCGGTATTCGTAACCACTTGCGCGAGAAATTCCGGTCGCTGGAGCATTAATCCGGCGCCGCTTGAGTGATACAAGAGTGAGATAACAGAGGGGCGGCCGAGCGCGAGCCGCCATCTCTCTGCACCAATACGTGAGGGGCGCCGGCAGCTGTCCGGCCACTCCAGATAGATTTTGAGGTAACAGATGATCAACGTAACGACCACGTCTACCCAGCACACCGCGCTGGACCTGCTCAACCTGACCCCGGAGCAGACCGCGCTGGAGGTGAAGGATCTCAACCTGTACTACGGCAGCAAGCAGGCGCTGTTCAACGTCAACATGAAGATCCCCAAAGGGCAGGTGACCGCCTTTATCGGCCCGTCAGGCTGTGGTAAATCGACCCTGCTGCGCTGCATCAACCGGATGAACGATCTGGTGGAGATCTGCCGCATCGAGGGGGAAATCCAGCTGCATGGCCACAACATCTATGACAAGAGCGTCGATGTTTCCGCCCTGCGCCGTCAGGTGGGCATGGTGTTCCAGCGCCCGAACCCGTTCCCCAAGTCCATCTACGAGAACGTGGTCTATGGTCTGCGCCTGCAGGGGATCAACGATCGTCGCACTCTGGATGAGGCCGCCGAGCGCTCCCTGCGCGGTGCGGCCCTGTGGGACGAGGTGAAGGATCGTCTGCACGACAACGCCTTCGGTCTCTCCGGTGGTCAGCAGCAGCGTCTGGTGATTGCCCGTGCCATCGCCATCGAGCCGGAAGTGTTGCTGCTCGACGAGCCGACCTCGGCGCTCGACCCCATCTCCACCCTCACCATCGAGGAGCTGATCAACGAGCTCAAGAGCCAGTTCACCGTGGTGATCGTGACCCACAACATGCAACAGGCTGCGCGCGTGTCGGATCAGACCGCCTTCATGTATATGGGTGAGCTTATCGAGTACTCGGATACCAACACCATTTTCACCACCCCGGCCAAGAAAAAGACCGAAGATTACATTACCGGTCGTTACGGCTAAGGAGAGGAGAGGATGAATCTCAGCAAACAGATTGGCAGTCGGTTCAACGGCTAAGGCATAATCGGAGCAATCAAGGATTATTTGTATGGACAATATGAACCTCAATAAACACATCTCCGGTCAGTTCAATGCCGAGCTAGAGAGCGTGCGCAACCAGGTGCTGGTGATGGGCGGTCTGGTTGAGCAGCAGCTCACCGACGCCATTGCGGCGATCCACGATCAGGATCTCGATGCGGCCCGCAAAATCGTGGCCAACGACCACAAGGTCAACGCGATGGAAGTGGCGATCGACGAGGAGTGCACCCGCATCATCGCCAAGCGTCAGCCGACAGCCTCAGACCTGCGACTGGTGATGGCCATTATCAAGACCATCACCGACCTGGAGCGCATTGGCGACGTGGCCGACAAGATCGCCCGCATGCTGACCGACAACGCCAACAAGCCGCAGCCGCCGCTGGTGTCGCTGGAGAACATGGGCCGTCGTACCATCAAGATGCTGCACGATGTGCTCGACGCTTTCGCCCGCATGGATCTGGATGCGGCGCTGGCGGTCTACAAGGAAGATGACAAGGTAGACCGGGAGTACGAGTCCATCATCCGCGAGCTGATGACCTATATGATGGAAGATCCCCGCACCATCCCCCAGGTTCTCAACGTCCTGTGGGCGGCGCGTGCCATCGAGCGGGTCGGCGATCGCTGCCAGCACATCTGCGAGTACATCGTCTACTACGTGAAAGGCAAGGATGTGCGCCATACCAAGGCGGACGATCTGGGCACCCTGCTGGGCAAGGGCTAACCGGAAGTGAATAAAAAGGCGCGTGAAGCGCCTTTTTTGTTGCATAACTGGTCGGAGTAAGATAAAGCCCCCAACTGGCTGTTTTCTGATAGAATACTCCCCCTGTGTGAGTCCCGGATGGGCTCACGGTCCGGTCTCCCGGGCCCAGTTTGCCGTCTTGTGCTAAGGCGGGTGTAGCAATAGGTTAATCATGAGTTTTGCCGATAGTTTGTTCTTTTTAATGCTGCTGGTTGGCGGCAGTGTGTTCTTCTCCCTCTCCGAGATCTCTCTCGCCGCGTCTCGCAAAATCAAATTGCAGGTGATGGCGGATGAAGGCAATCGCCAGGCCGAAAAGGTGCTGGCCCTGCAGGCCCAGCCGGGCAACTTTTTCACCGTGGTGCAGATTGGCCTCAATACCGTCGCCATTCTGGGCGGTATCCTGGGTGAGTCTGCCCTCAACCCCGCCATCAAGGGGATTGTCTCCCAGTTCTACCAGGGCCCCTGGCTTGGCGAGATCAGCTCCGGTGCCTCCTTCGTGTTCGTCACCGGCATGTTTATCCTGATCGCCGATCTGATGCCCAAGCGTCTGGCCATGACCATGCCCGAGCAGATTGCCGTGGTGGTGGTACGCCCCATGCTCTTCTTCGTCACCGTGTTGATGCCGCTGGTGTGGGTCTTCAACGGATTGGCGAACTCCCTGTTCCGTCTGATGCGTGTCTCCACGGTGCGCAACGACGAGATCACCTCCGACGATATCTATGCCGTGATGGATGCCGGTGCCGAGGCAGGGGTTATCCAGCGTGAGGAGCATCAGCTCATCGAGAACGTATTCGAGTTGCAGTCCCTTGGTGTCACCTCCGCCATGACGGCCCGCGAGAGCCTCATCTACTTCACCCTGCAAGAGAGTGAAGAGAGCATCAAGGCCAAGATTGCCGAGCATCCCCACAACAAGTTTCTGGTCTGTGACCACAACCTCGACAGCATCAAGGGCTTTGTTGATGCCAAAGAGCTGCTGATCCGCGTTATCGGCGGCCAGAGCATCGACCTGATCGGTGGCAACCTGGTGCAGAACGTCATCATCATCCCCGATACCCTGAACCTCTATGAGGCGATGGAGTACTTCAAGAATCATCGTGGCGACTTTGCCGTGGTGATGAACGAGTACGCGCTGGTGGTGGGGATCGTCACCATGAACGACCTGATGAGCACCGTCATGGGCGAGTGGGCCACCCACGTGGTGGAAGAGCAGATCGTCCAGCGCGACGAGAACTCCTGGCTGGTGGACGGGGTCACCCCCATCTCCGACGTGATGCGCGCCTTCGATATCGAAGAGTTCCCCGAGAACCAGAACTACGAGACCATCGCCGGCTTTATCATGTATATGCTGCGCAAGATCCCCAAGCGCACTGACTCGGTCAAATACGCCGGTTACAAGTTCGAAGTGGTCGATATCGACAGTTACAAGATTGATCAGCTGCTGGTTACCCGGGTCGAACCGGCTGTTGCCGAGAAGCCAGCTCAGGAATCGTAAAAGGAGCGACATAAGAGTCATGAAGATGCAGTCTCATTCCCGTGCGCTGGCCTGTGTCGCGCTCGCCCTGGCACTGGGTGCCTGTAGTCAGAGTGCGCCGCGCAAAGCCACAGTGGCAGCCAAGCCGGTTGCCCCCAAGCCTGCCGTGGTCGTGCCGCAGCCGGATCCCGACGCGGTGGTGCAAAGTGGCATGGCCGAGCCGAGCCCGGTCTTTGACGAGCAGTATCACGGCCCGGATCAGGGGTCGCTGGAGTCGGTGACCGCCCTGTTTGCCCGTGGTTACATCGAGTCCGCCATGCGCGAGACCATGCTGGCGGCGGTGCACAACGACTATCCGCTGCTCGGCATGCGGGATGTGCGGTTGACCGATCCGGTCTCCAAATTCCTCACTTCCGAGCATGCGGCCACCACGGCCCATGACTACCTCTATGCAGGCGTGCAGCGTCGCCTCGGTCGTCCGCTCAGCCCTGCCCAGTGGGAGCAGATCTGGCGCGGTTTGCCGCAGCAGGGTCGGGTCTCCGACTGGGTCAAACAGATTAAGCGAGTGCTGGCCGGGCGTTAAGTCGCCAGCGGATCAAGATAGTGATGAGGCCACCTTCGGGTGGCCTCTTGCATTTCTGCGTTTGCCTCGCCGTTTGCCTCGCCGTTTGCACGCTGATTTCTGCTGATACTGATTGCCGCCCGTGGCACTTTGTTTTATCTTGATTTGGCCATCTAAACATCCATATGTTTTTATGGCTGCATAATAAAAGGGCTTCCCAAGATGAAGCGGGACGATCTGCAGCGATTCGATGCGAAACCGCAGATCAACAAAACAAACAGATAAATACGCAAATAAACAACGCATATAACAAAGAGACACGACAGATGGAAACCAGGGAATTGTGGGTGCTGGATGGGGGTATGGGGCGCGAGTTGGCACGGCGGGGGGCACCGTTTCGTCAGCCCGAGTGGTCGGCGCTGGCCTTGATGGAGGCGCCAGAGACGGTGCGTGACGTGCATCAGGCCTATGTGGCTAGCGGTGCCCGGGTCATCACCACCAACAGCTATGCGCTGGTGCCGTTTCATATCGGCGATGAGCGTTTCTTTGCCGACGGGGAGGGGTTGGCAGCGCTGGCTGGTCAGCTGGCCCGTGAGGTGGCTGACGAGCAGAAGTGCGCCGTGCAGGTGGCGGGTTCTCTGCCACCGCTCTTTGGCTCCTACCGTGCCGACCTGTTCAAGGCGGACCGGGTGAGCGAGCTGGCGACGCCGCTTATCCGGGCGCTATCCCCTCATGTGGATATCTGGCTGGCCGAGACCATGAGCCTGATTGCTGAGCCACTGGCTCTGAAAGCGCTGCTGCCTGATGACGGCAAGCCGTTCTGGGTCTCCTTCACGCTGGAAGATGAGGCGCCGGGCAACGAGCCGCGACTGCGCTCCGGCGAACAGGTGGCTGATGCGGTTAGCGCGCTGGTGGCGGCCGGAGCCGATGCCATCCTGTTCAACTGCTGTCAGCCTGAGGTAATTGAGGGGGCGCTCGAGGTGGCCAGCGCCCGATTGCAGGCGCTGGGCCGCGCTGACATTCGCCTCGGTGCTTACGCCAACGCCTTCCCGCCGCAACCCAAGGAGGCCACCGCCAATGATGGGCTGGACGAGATCCGCGCCGATCTGGGGCCGCTGGATTACCTTGGCTGGGCCGAGCGCTGGCGCGCAGCCGGTGCGAACTTGATCGGCGGTTGCTGCGGCATCGGCCCCGAGCATATTCAGGCGCTGAGCAGCCGGTTGCGCTAAGGAGCTTCCATGAAAGAGAGCAAGATTGGGCTCTGGTCCCTCACCGCGCTGGTGTTCAGCTCCATGGTGGGGGCGGGGATTTTTAGCCTGCCCCAGAACATGGCCGAGGTGGCAGGCGCCCGCGCCGTGCTGATCGGCTGGGGCGTGACGGGGGTGGGTATCCTGGCGCTCGCCATGAGTTTTCTCTATCTGTCGCGGTTAAGGCCGGATCTCGACGGCGGTATCTACAGCTACGCCCGCGCCGGTTTTGGCGAGCTGGTGGGATTCTTCTCCGCCTGGGGTTATTGGCTCTGCGCCACCATCGGCGTGGTGGGCTATCTGGTGATCGCCTTTGCCGCGCTGGGCAGCTTTGTCGACACCCCCGAGCAGATCTGGTTTGGCGAGGGAAACACTTTGGCGGCGTTTGTCGGTGAGTCTTGCATCCTCTGGGCGGTGCACCTGCTGGTGGCCCGCGGCGTGCAGCAGGCGGCGCTATTCAATCTGGTGGCGACCCTGGCCAAGAGCCTGCCACTGCTGCTGTTTATCCTGTTCGCCTGTTACTGGTTCGATCCGGTCACCTTCGCGGCGGATCAGCAGGGCAGCACCCTGGCGGTGCCGGTCTCCGAGCAGGTGCGCAATACCATGCTCATCACTCTCTGGGTCTTCACCGGTATCGAGGGGGCGGCGGTGTTGTCGGCCCGCGCCAGAAACCGGCGGGATGTGGGCACGGCCACCGTGCTTGGAGTGCTATTGGCGCTGCTGCTCTATGTGCTTATCTCGGTGCTGGCGCTGGGGATATTGAGCCGACCCGAGCTGGCGGCGCTGCCCAACCCCTCCATGGCAGGGCTGATGGCTCAGATGACCGGCTCATGGGGCAAGCTGCTCATCAGCGTCGGCCTGATCGTCTCGGTGCTTGCCTCCTACGTGAGCTGGACCCTCTTCTCCGCGGAGGTTCCGTTCAGCGCGGCCCGACACGGTGCGTTTCCCGCCATCTTCCGGCGCCAGAACCCCAACGGGACGCCTATAGCATCGCTCTGGCTCACCAGCTTGACGGTGCAGACTTGCCTGCTGCTGGTATGGCTGCTCGGCAAGGGCTACACCAGTCTGCTGCTTATATCGACCTCGATGATTTTGGTGCCTTACCTGCTGATCGGCCTGTTCTTGTTCAAGCTCTCGTTCAGCAAGAAGGGTGAGGGTGGTCAGGGCCGCGGTCTGATGCGGGCGGTGGCACTGATGTCGAGCGGTTACGGCTTCTGGCTACTCTATGCCGCCGGGGTGGAGTATCTGCTGCTGTCGTTGTTGCTCTACGGGCCGGGTCTGCTGCTGTTTCTCTACAGCCGTCGTCAGCTGGGCGCAGATCTTTGCCTGAGTGGTCGCGAGCGGCTGTTGGCCGGAGTGACCTTGCTGAGCCTGATCCCCGCCGTCTGGTCGTTCGCCCATCTCTGACATCGAAGATGTGACTGATCATAAAAGAGAGCGCCGCCGTGGCGCTCTCTTGTTATCAGGGACTGGTTATCAGGGGCTTGCTATCCGGGAGTTGTGACCCGGGGAGAAGGCTTAGCGGCTGGCAGGCCCAGCCGGTTTGCCAAACAGCACTGCGAGCTTTTGTCGCCAGGGTAGGCCACGGGCGTCGTGCAGCATGTCGCGCCACTCGTGGAAGGTGAGGGTGAGGGGATTGAAGCTGTGGATCGGCTTGGTGATGCCAAAGCGACACGGCTCGGCCGGATCTTCTTCGACAAAGGTTCCGAACAGCCGATCCCAGATGATCAACACCCCGGCAAAGTTGCGGTCTATGTACTTGGCGTTGCTGGCGTGGTGCACCCTGTGGTGGGAGGGGGTGTTGAAGACCCACTCAAGCCAGCCGAGTTTGCCCACCACCTGGGTGTGGACGAAGAACTGGAAGCCCAGACTCAGCAGCACGGTGGCGACCACCGCCTCAGGCGGGAAGCCGATGACAATCATCGGGATCCAGAACAGCCACATGCCGGAGATGGGATACATCAGGCTCTGGCGAAAGGCGGTGGAGAGATTGAGCCGCTCCGAGCTGTGATGTACCACGTGGGAAGCCCACAGCCAGCGCACATGGTGGCTGGTGAAGTGGAACAGCCAGTAGCAGAGATCCTGCAACAGGAACAGCAGTAGCACACTCCAGAGATTCAGCTCGATATCGAACAGTCGCCAGCCCCAGAGGGTGTCATACAGATAAGCAATGGCGATGGCCGCCAGCGCATCTCCCCCCTGATGCATCAGGGCCAGGGCGGCGTTGGCGAACAGATCCCGCCACTGGTAGGTGGCAGTGGGAAAGGCCGCGCCATGTTTGCGCAGGTAGAGCATCTCCCAGCCGATAAAGGCCAGAAAAATCGGGGAGAGGTAGAGCAGAAGCAGTTGCACATCCATATGCGGCCATCCATTCAGAGCAATTGCTCTCCAGCATAAAGGATGGTTTTAATATTTCATTAACATTTTTCAGCCAACGAAGAGATGGCATGAAATATGGCGCGGCAGCAGAGGAAGGCGCGCTGGATGGCTATGCTTGATGCAGGCTTTTTCAGGAGGTGCTGGCTTATGCGCGTCTGGTGTTGCTTGTTGCTGGGGTTGTGCATGATGGCGCACGCCAAGACCCGGGTCGAGATCCTGGCGGATGCCGCCTATCCCCCCTACTCCTGGCAGGAAGGGGAGGAGGTCAGGGGGATCTATGCTGACATCATCCGCGAGGTGACCTCTGCCATGCCTGACTATGAGGTGGTGCTCAAGCCCATGCCGTGGCGGCGCGGTCTGAGCATGTTGGAACAGGGGGCCGCCTTCGCCATTTTTCCACCTTACTACATGCCCGATACCCGCCCTTACATGTGGCCCTACTCCCAGCCGATGCTGGATGAAGAGCTGGTGGTGATGTGCGGCGCCAGTGTGGCGGCCAATACCCCGCAGGCCAGGTTTCCGCTCGACTATCACGGTTTACGCTTTGGCATGAACGCCGGTTTTGCCGTCGGCGGCGATGCCTTCTGGCAGGCGGTAAAAGAGAAGCAGATCGACGTGGAGGAGGTGAAAAGCAATCGGGAGAACCTGCTCAAGATTGTCCGCGGCCGGGTCGATTGCACCATCAATGATCGCCTCTCCCTGCTCTATGAGTTGCTCAACATGATAAAGGCCGATCAGCTGGCGGTGGCCGATATGTCCCTGCTCAAACAGGGGCCGGTGCTCAGCAAGGAGCAGGGGTTTCTCGGCTACAGCCGCAAGGGGGAGTACCCCTACAAACAGGCCTTTATCGACCAGTTTGACAAGGAGCTCTATCAGCTCAAAAAACGTGACGGGGTGAAAGTGATCGTGGAGCGCTATCTGGGAAAGTCCCCGCGCTGAGCCGATGAGATGGGCACTCGGGTTCAGCTGGGTTAAGCCTGCTCAGCGTGACACACAAGCAGAGGGACCTTGCGATCCCTCTTCGTTTATCCAGCAGAGCATGTTGGCTACAGCACCTGACTCAGGAACTGGCGCAGACGCGGGGAGGGGGGATTGTCGAAGAAATCGGCGGGTTTTTCATCTACCAGCAGTTCGCCACTCTCCATAAATAGCACCCGATCCGCCACCTCGCGGGCAAAGCCCATCTCATGGGTCACCACCACCATGGTCATCCCTTCGCGGGCCAGCCCCTTCATCACATCCAGCACTTCCCCCACCATTTCGGGGTCGAGCGCACTGGTGGGCTCGTCAAACAGCATGATGCGTGGCTGCATGGCGAGCGCCCGGGCAATGGCTACCCGCTGTTGCTGACCACCGGAGAGCTGGGAGGGATAGCTGGCTGCTTTCACCGACAGCCCCACTTTCAGCAGCAGCGCCTTGGCTCTGTCTTCGGCCTCACGGCGCGACAGGCCACGCACCTTCTGCGGAGCGAGGCAGATATTATCCAGCACCGTCAGGTGGGGAAAGAGGTTGAAGGACTGGAACACCATGCCCACCTCTTCCCGCAGCTTGTTGACATCGCCCGGCTCGGTCAGGCTGATGCCGTCGACTACTATGTTGCCGTCGTTGATGGTCTCCAGCTGGTTGAGGGTGCGCAGGAAGGTGGACTTGCCCGAGCCACTGGGGCCGACGATCACCACCACTTCCCCTTCGGCGACCTCGGTGCTGACATTTTTCAGGGCATGCACTTCGCTGCCGTAGAACTTCTCTACGCCGGTCGCTTTGATGATGGGATCAGTTGCTGCGCGCATATTTCGCCTCCAGAAAACGAACCGGGAAGGCGAAGGGGGTGCCGGTGATGGCTGCACTTCTCGACGCCCGTTGCACCTTGATGATGGGATCAGTTACTGCGTGCATATTTCACCTCCAGAAAACGAACCGGGAAGGCGAAGAGGGTGTCGGTGATGGCTGCACTTCTCGATGCCTGTTGCACCTTGATGATGGGATCAGTTACTGCGTGCATATTTCACCTCGAGACGGCGTACCAAGAAGGAGAGGGTGCCGGTCAGCACCAGATAGAGCAAGGCGACGGTAAACCACACCTCGAACGGACTGAAGGTGGAGCTGACTACCTCGCGACCGGCCTTGGTCAGATCGGTGATGGAGATGACCGAGACCAGCGAGGAGTCCTTGATCAGGTTGATGAATTGGCCTGCCAGCGGTGGCAGTACCCGCTTGAACGCCTGCGGCAGGATGACATAGCGCATGGTCTGGGCCGAGGTCATACCCAGGCTGCGACCCGCCTCCATCTGCCCCTTGTGGATGGAGCTGATACCGGCGCGGACGATCTCCGCCACATAGGCCCCGGTAAAGACGGCCAGCGCGGCGACCCCGGCGGTGAAGCGGTCGAGGTTCAGCACGGTGCCGATAAAGAAGTAGACGATGAAGATCTGCACCAGCAGCGGCGTGCCGCGGATGAGCTCAACGTAGGTGACCGCCAGATTGCGCAGGGCGGGATTGGGGGAGAGGCGCGCCAGCCCGGCCAGGGTGCCGAGCAGGATGGCGAAGATGCCTGCTACCAGCGAGAGCTTGACGGTGACCCAGACGCCCCAGGCGATGGGGCCTGCGGTCCAGCTCAGTTGGGTGTCGAGGGTATCGCCACGAAAAATGGTATCCCCTTCGGCGACTTGTACGCCGGTACTGGCGATGGCTTGCCGCAGATTGGGATCGAGATCGTCTTGCAGGAACAGCTTGCCCTTCTCGGCCTCGCTGGTGCCCGCCATCACAGTGCCGTCAAATTCGGCCAGATTCTTCTGCTCCGCCTGATAGGCGATGTATTGGGGAATGCGTTCCCAGCGCCAGGTGTAATCCACTGACTGGACAGCCTTATAGATGCCGAATACGGCAACCAGCAGCATCAGCAGGAAAGCCCCATGCCAGAGTAGCTGATTGGGCTGTTTTTCCATCTGTCTTGTCGGTTTGGGTGTGTGCACAGTCACAACCTCTTCTCGTTATTGTGTGGGGAGCTGCGTGGTGCAGGGGCGGCATGTGCCGCCCCCGGGAGGTTATTTGAGCTGATTCAGCCAGGCGTTGGATTCGAACCATTTCTTGTAGATACGGTCGTAGCTGCCATCGCCCTTGATCTGGCGCAGGTAGTTGTTGAACCAGTTGAGGGTGTCCTGATCCCCTTTGCGGATGGCCCAGGCCAGCGGCTCGAAGGTGAACGGCTTGTCGAGGTGCACCACGGCGCCCTGATTCTGGGAGGCGAAAATAGCGTTGTAGGGCAGGTCATAGACGAACGCATCGACCTTGCCGTTGATCACCTCCAGCTTGGCGTCATCCTGGGTTTCAAACTGCAGCAGGGTGGCTTTGGGGATCAGGCGCTTGACTGCCTGCTCGCCGGTGGTGCCGAGCTTGACCGCGATCTTGTATTTCGGGTCGTTGAGGTCGGTGAAGGATTTGATTTCGCCCGCCTTCTCTTTACGCAGGACTATGGTCTGGCCGACCACGATGTAGGGATCGGCAAAGTTGACCCGCAGGTTGCGCTGGGGAGTGACGGTCATGCCGCCCATGATGACGTCGAACTTGTTGGTCAGCAGCGCCGGAATGATGCCATCCCAGGCGGTGTTGACGAACTCGACCTTCACGCCCATCTCTTTGGCGACCATCTTGGCGAGATCCACATCAAAGCCAATGTATTGGCCCTGCTTGTTGGTCATCTCGAAGGGTTGATAGCCGGCATCAAAGCCGACTCGCAGCACGCCGCGTTCGAGCACGGCATCCAGGGTGGAGGTGGGGGCTGGGGTCGGGGCCGCCGTGGCGATCCCGCAAAACAGCAGGGTAGAAAGAATCAGTTTTTTGATCATAAGTGACGTCTCTGTCGGTGGTGTGTTCGGCCTTGAACCTGATCCCGTGCGACTCCGTGGCACAAGAGACTGCTGCATCCGGCAACAGGCAAGACAGGATGAATGTCTTGAGCGGGACAAAAGCCCCATATGAGATGCTATGAATAGTGGTTGAGTGAAAAATGTACCAAAAACAGATTGTGTCAGAAGACTCAACAGGTTAGAGACATTTATTGCTCATGGCTTCATTCATAAAATCACACGAAAACAACATATCTATCTAATTGAGTGGGTTCAAGCCCAAATTATCCCCAAGACATTTTGTTACATAGAGAGGGGCTCGTATGTGGCTTTATTCTGGTTGGGCTTATCTTTCTTGCATATCTCAAACCTGCTATAGCGGAATGGTGTGAGTTATCTGGTGGTGTGAAAAACAGACGAACAATATGTTTTTATTGTGAAAACAGTCAGGGTCTCTGGGTCTTGGCAAACGGTTCTCATATACTCACTTACCTCCCTCTGCTTGGTTTTGATATGGATGTCTCGTTGTTGCTGAAGCTGGATGTATTTACCCTGATGGTGATGGCATTGGGGGGATATAGCCTCGGGTTTATCACGCTCTCCATTATCTGGTCGACTCACCGGGAGATCCCGGGCATCGGGTTATGGTGGTGGTCCAGTCTCTGTGCGCTGGTGGCCCAGATACTTTTCTCGTTACAGGCATTTTTCCCCAGCCCCTCCGGCATCTGGCTGGCCAATACCCTGATCACGCTCTGCATTGTGTTGATGCCGCCGGCGCTGCAGCGCTTTTTCGGACAGCCCCCGAACTGGCGTACCGGGGGGCTCTTCATGCTGGTCTATCTGCTGCTTCTGAGCTGGTGCATTGTGGAGGGGGGGATGGCATCCCGGGTGTTGCTGGCTTGCCTGAGTTACATGGTGCTGGGTGCTGTGATCGTCTATCTGGTCTGGCGCCACGGTTACCCCCACTATCTGCCGGCGGTGATGGTCTTTACCCTGGTCAACGTGCTGCTCTACGCCTTCTACTTGATGCGGCTCTGGTTCCTCTGGCAGGACAACGTACAGATGCTGATGGATAAGAGTGGGGTCAATGTGCTGCCCTTCCTCTCCATGTTGATGGGGAGTTATCTCTCCACCTTCGGGGTGTTGCTGCTCTGTACCCAATACCGGGCGCTGGCGCTGCGCCAGCAGGCGAGCCACGATCCTCTCACCGGCCTGCTCAACCGGCGCGGCTTTATGGAGCAGCTGAAGCAGCAAAAGTTGGGTGACGGCGGCGCGCTGGCCGTGCTCGACATCGATGATTTCAAGCAGATCAATGACCAGCATGGCCATGAGGTGGGTGATCGGGTGCTGGCCGAGCTCGGTGCCTATCTGGGTAGTCAGCCCGATCTGGTGTGCAGTCGTTTCGGTGGCGAGGAGTTTGTGCTGCTCTTCTCGCAGCCCGGCGTGCTGGCCCTGCAGCGCTGCGAGGGATTACTGGAGGAGGTCGCGAACCGCAACATGGGCGGCCTCTCCATCACGGTCAGCATGGGACTCTCCCACTGGCAAGGGGAGTGGCACTTTGACCCTCTGTTCACTCAGGCCGACCATGCGCTCTACAGCGCCAAGCGGCAAGGCAAGAACCGGGTCTGTCAGGCTGGTCGGGAGGTATAACTCCCGTTCAGTCCGGTATTACGTTATCTCGGCAGGCTGGGGGCGCGGTGCCTGCGCCTTGAGGAAGGGGAGCAGCAGCAGGGCCGAGACGCCCGCCGCCACCGAGATCACCACGAAGAAGCCGTTCCAGTGCCAGATCTCCATCACCTTGGCCAGCGGATAACCTGACAGCGCCGCCCCCATGTATGCAAAGAGACCGACAAAGCCGGTGGCCGCTCCCGCCGAGTTTTTGTGGGAGCACTCCGCCGCCGCCATACCGATCAGCATCTGGGGGCCAAACACGAAGAAGCCGATGGTGAAGAAGCAGGCCGCCTGCATCACATAGCTGAAGAAGGGCATCAGCCAGAGCGATCCCACCGCCAGCAGGATCCCCACCGCAAAGATGAGGTTCATCGGGCCACGGTTGCCGTTGAACAGCTTGTCCGATCCCCAGCCCGCCACCAGCGCACCGATAAAGCCTCCCACCTCGAACATGGAGATGGCCGAGTTGGCGCTCATAAGATTGAAGCCGCGCTGCTCGGTCATGTAGAGGTTGCCCCAGTCATTGATGGCTGTACGCACCACATAGACCAGCACGTAACAGCAGGCGAGCAGCCAGATATAGGGGTTACCCAGCACATATTTGCGCAGGATCTGGCGATGGGAGAGCCCCGCATCCTGAGTCTGCTGGGCCAGCTCCATGGCATCCTTGCGCCACTCGCCCACCGTTGGCAATCCCATGGCGCTCGGGGTATCCCGCAGTCGCCAGCAGAGGAACAATCCCGCGATGATGGCGATAAGGCCGGGCACTATCATGCCGTAGCGCCAGCCATGCTGCAGGGCGATGGTGCTGACGATAAGGGGGATGAGCGCCCCGCCCACGTTGTGAGCGGTGTTCCAGGCCGACCACCAGACCCCGCGCTCGGTGCGCGAATACCAGCTGGTGAGCAGCTTGGAGCAGGGGGGCCAACCCCAGCCCTGGAAGAAGGCGTTGGCGACCCAGAGGGCGGCAAACATCCAGAGTGCCGACGAGAGGCCGAACAGGATATTGATAACGCCGGTGGCCATCAGTCCGACACCCATAAAGTAGCGCGGGTTGGCGCGGTCACTGATGATGCCGGAGAAGAACTTGGAGCAACCGTAGGTGATGTAGAACAGGGTCCAGAGCATGCCGATATCGGACTTGTCCAGCATGCCGCTCGCCAGCATGTCCGGCATGGCGAAGTTGAAACTCTTGCGGGTGAAGTAGAAGACCGCATAGCCCAGATACATGGTCAGCAGCAGGTGCAGCCGCCAGTGGCGATAGGTGGTGTCGATCTCGGCCTGATCCCGGATAAGGGGCCGGGGCGGTGCGCTTCTCATAAAACTCAGCACAGGCAGGCCCTCTGGTGGTGATTAGCCATGACTCTCCTCCCGTCTACGACTGGGCAGGTTGACCGTCAGCTGGGTGCCGTGGATGCAGGAGAGTTGCAGACTGCCACCGAGGGCCTGTACTCGCTCGCGAATGCCGAGCAGGCCATAGCCCTGCTGCGGGCGGCTTTCCGGCAGACCGCGGCCATCATCTTCCAGTACCAGTTGCAACAGCTCGCCGCTGGCCCGGGCGCGAATGGTGACCGAGTGGGCGTTGGCATGTTTTACTACGTTGTTGAGCCCCTCCTGACAGACCCGGAACAGGGTGACCCGCTGGGCATCGGAGAGATCCCCATCTGCCAGCTGCCACTCCAGCCGGGTGACGATGCCGTGACGCTCCAGCTCCAGCTCCCTCAGCAGTGCCCGTACCGCCTGTTCCAGAGTCATGTCGTCGAGCTGGCGCGGGCGCAGCCGCCCGAGCAGGCCGCGCACCGCGTCATAGATCCCGAGCGACAGGGTGTCGATCAGGGTACTGCTCTGGCCCACACCGGCATTATCGGGGGCGAGGCGGCGCACGATCCCGGCCTGGGTACGAATGGCTGTGATGGTCTGGCCGATGTCGTCGTGCAGCTCGCGCGCCACCTCCTTGCGGATGCTCTCCTCGGTCTCCAGCAGCCGCTCGGTGAGCTGGCGATTGTGGGCGAGCTGGCGGGTCAGCGCCTGATTGAGTTCGCGCTGGCGCTGGATCCCGGCGCCGAGCAGCAGGCCGGTGAGGCTCTGGGCCAGCAGGGAGAGCAGCAGATCGAGGGGGTGATCGTGCCAGGCCTGACTGGCCAGCAGGGCGATGGTGTTCATCAGGGTGGCGAGCAGCGCCCCCTGCCAGCCGTAGCGCCACGCCATGGCGATGATGGGGATGGCGAGACAAAACGGGGTGAAGCGCACCAGCGAGTTGGGCAATCCCAGTTGCAGCCAGAGGCTCAATACGAACAGCAGCAGATACCAGACCAGATGGCGAAAGCGCCACTCTACCGGCTGATCCACCAGCGCAGGCCCCAGTGGCACCCAAGTGGCGCGGGTGAGGTAGTGCCAGATCAGCATACAGGTGGAGGTCAGCGTCAGCCCGCCGGTCAGGCTGAGCAGCAGGGCCGAGAGGCCATCTTCCCCGGCCAGATGCCAGAGCAGGGCTTGCAGCAGCGCCGCCGCCGTGACGGTGGCGAGCAGCAGCAACAGTTGCTGCCAGTCGTTGCGCACCTGCTGGCGACGGGCAATCAGCAGCGGTAGCAGGGTCAGCAGACTGCCCGCGACCAGCCAAGGCCAGTGGGGCAGCCCCACTTCCAGATTGAGCCAGTAGAGCAGCAGCCCTTCGCACAGCAACAGCGGCGGCCAGTAGTGGCCGGGACTTTGCAGCAGCAACCCGAGGCGCAGGCCGAAGGGGAACAGCAGCACCGCCAGCGCTGGGCCACCCGCCAGATGCAGGCTGATGCTCCAGAGGCAAAACCAGCCGGCGGCAAAGATGAAGCAGGCCGCCAGCGCGATGGCGACATAGCTGGCAAGACGGGAGATCACCAGCTATCCAGCATGCGGTGGGCCAGCTCGACGTTGTTGCTGACCTTGAGCTTGTCCATCAGGTTGGCGCGATGGACGTGAACCGTCTTGGGGGAGAGTCCAAGCTGCTCGGCGATGGCTTTCACCTCCAGCCCCTGTGCCAGCAACTGGGCAATCTCCCGCTCCCGATTGGTGAGGGGATCCCGGCTGCTGCTGGCCAGTTTCTGGGCGATGTCCGGCGTCAGATAACACCCCCCCTGTGCGGCGGTGCGCACGGCGGCGATCAGCTCGTCCGGACTGCAGCGCTTGGAGAGAAATCCCTTGGCACCGGTCTGCAGTGCCTGCTCGATGAGGGCGGGGCTGTCGTGTACCGAGAGCATCACCACCGCGAGACCGGAGGGGAGCTGCTTGAGCAGATCCAGCCCCGATTGGTCGGGCATCGAGATGTCGCAGACGCAGACCCGCGCCCCGCTGCCGGGCAGGCCGGCAAGGGCATCGCTGGCGGAGCCGAATTCGGCGACCACCTGCAGGTCGGGCTCCAGATTGAGCAGTTGGGCAAAACCGGATCGGACGATCTGGTGATCGTCGATGAGGGCAATTTTTATCATGATGTCAGCCTGAAATTCGGTGCGTCATGACCATGACGCGGCCAACAAGATACCTGCCCCCCGAGTCAGGCTCAAGCAGCAGCAGGAAAAGGGGCTAAAAACCGGGGGGCAAGGTGCGCAAAGCTTGATCGGGATCAGCTGGCAAGGGCTAATAAGCGGGCTGATCAACAGGGGGATGACCAGCCCGGGGGACTCAGCGGTGCAGCTCGCCGGCGCGTTCGGGCTGATAGACCACTTCCAGAATTTCTACCTCGATGGTGCGACCGGCCGGGCCTGGCCAGGCGATGCTGTCGCCCACTTTCAGACCGAGCAGGGCGCTGCCCACCGGCGCCAGTACCGAGATGTTGCTCTCGTCGCCCTTGGCATCGCGCGGGTAGACCAGGGTGAGGCAGAACTCGTTGCCGCTGCTCTGCATCTTGAAACGCACCTTGCTGTTCATGGTGACCACGTCCGGCGGCATGTCGGCCGGTTCGCGGATCTCGGCGCGGTCCAGCTCCTCTTGCAGGGCCAGATGCTGCGGGTGGTTGCCGAGCAGTTGTTCGATACGATCCAGATCAAGGCTGGAGATAACCAGATGAGGTTGTTTCATAAGATATTCCTTATCAATAGCGGATAGGCCCATACCGGCGGGTGCAGGTTGGCCATCACGCAAAGTGTTACAAAAATGGATTCAACAGGTTCAATCGATTGAAAATGCCATGCCCCCAAGCGACTCGCGGCCGAAGGAGCGAGGCGGGGGCTCAGCAGGGTGTGAGCAAGTGCGAGGAAATAGCGAGTATTTTCATGGGGCTACCATAACCATTCTGGCTGGCCTTGGCAACCGCGATTGAGTGACTACTCAGGAGCCTGATAGTTGTACTGACGGATGATCCGCGCCAGTGTGCCATCATGGCGCATCTCGTCGATCACGGCTTGCCAGCGCTGCGCTTGTTTGAAGGGGAAATCCTTGTGAGCGGCCAGGAACAGTTGGGTGTTCATCAACACTTCCCCGCGAACCAGCTGCTGTGATGAGCGTTTGTCTTGTTGTTGGGCATACAGGATGACATTCCATGCGGCGACCCAGGCATCAATGCGACCGCGATGGAGTTTATGAGCGTTGAGTTGCTCATCTGCCACTGTCTCTCCCCGGATCCCGATGCGTTGTTTGAGTAGGTGTTGACCAAACGAGTAGCGCAGCACGCCCACATCAAGGTTTTTCAAATCGCTGCTTTTCAGTGCTTTTGGGTGAAACCGGCGATCGCTGACGATCAAAAACTGCTCATCGAGGATGGGCGTTACCCACTGGTAGAGGTGCTCTCGCTGACTGCTTCGCACGGGCGGTATCATCAATACATCGGGACGGTGAATTGTCTGGGTCAGTGCACGTGGAAGTGGCATCAGCTCGATAGTAAGCGGCTCGCCTAGACGGCGGGCTGCTTCCTCCATGATCTCGATACCCACCCCGCTGGGTTTACCATGGGAGGACTGAATGACGTAAGGGGGCAGCTCGGCCGCCACCAGCACAATAGCCTGGGCACCGGTGTGTACCAGCAATAACAGCAGGGCAAAAAAGGGCAGGCAGAGAGCGCGCATCAAGGTCGTGAGCCAGAGTCGAATATGCAGAGTGTAACATTCCTGCCTGCGTTGTCGTTGTGCCCGCTGAGGGGTTGGGATCTCAGTCGAAGAAATCCCGCAGATCGCGCACTTCGTAATCAGCGAGTTGCTGCCAGGGGAGCTGAGCAGGCAGCTTGCGCAGGGTCACCTCCATCCGGTAGCTGCGATAGCCATCGAGGCTGGCCGACTCGACCACCAGCGGGATCTGCCACTGACTCGACCAGAGAATGCGGGTTCGTTGCTGCCCTTCGCGCTTTTCATACCAGCGGGCCTGCTCGGGGGCGGCCTCATCCAGTGGAGTCATCCCCTCGATCAGCACCGGGTTGACGAGATGGCGGATCCGCAGCCAGTCGGGTTTGAAGGCCACCTGGCCATACTCTTCCACCGGCACCTCAACCAGCTGGTTGTGCCAGCTGTCGGCATAGCGCAGCTGAATTTCACCCTCATCACTGCGGCTGACCCAGCGGGCCGCCATCTGGTGGGTAAAGTGCTTGTGGCCGGGGGGGGCGTCGTGAGTGGCGTGATAGGCACGGGCAAGGGGGAGGGGAATGAGCCGCTGGCTCCACACCTGATTGCCCACGCGCAGCCACTTCTCTTGCCAGACACTCTCTCTGGCGATGCCATCGCTGCCGGTGTTCCGGTCGTGATAGCTGATCCGGGCGGCGAGATCCGGGGGCGTGTCGTCAGCATGCAGGGGGAAGGCGAGGGTGCTGCCAAGCAGCCATAACGAAAGCAAAAGTCGCATCATCATCTGTCGCTCGAAAGAGCCGGGGCCCGGGCCGCTGAGTCTATTGCTCAGATGCACCCGGGCCCCTGCTGCTTACAGGCCGAGCGCCTCCCGCAGTTTGCCAAACACCTTGGTGTTATCCAGTGTGCCTTTGAAGCGGTTGCTGCCGGCGCCATCGGCAAACAGCATAACATCGCCGCCGCCATGGGTTTCCGATGTCAGTTTGACGCCGGTCTCCTGCAGATAGTTATTGGCCATCACCTGATCGCTGGTGAGGACCGGGCGCACGGCCGCACGATTGGGGCCGTTACCGAACACCAGGGTGGTGAAGGGCTTGCCATCCACGTCGTTCTGGGTCGAGCCGTCGCCATTTTTCACCAGATCCAGCACCGGATTGCCCTTGGCTGAGTAGCCGTTAATGGTCATGGTGTGGTCATGGTCGGCGGTGACCACGATCAGGGTATTGTTGAGATCCACTTTACCCAGCGCCGTCTTGACAGCCTCATCCAGAGCCACTGCGTCGGTGAGCGAGCGCTTGGCGTTGGTGCCGTGCAGGGCATGATCGATCCGGCCGCCTTCTACCATCAGGAAATAACCCTGACTGTTCTTGCTCAGCAGGTCGATCGCCTTGGCGGTCATTTCGGAGAGGGACGGCTGGGTATTGGCAGCCCCCTTGGCGACCCGATCCAGCTCGTAGTCGAGGTGGGATTTGCTGCTGAACAGACCGAGCACCTTGCCGCTGGTGACCTTGGCCAGTTCACTTTGGGTGGTGACATAGCTGTATCCCTGCGCCTTCATCTCGGCGGTCAGGTCGCGGTTGTCATTGCGACCGCCCTTGTTGCTGGCGCTGTAGGGGGTCCAGTGGTTGGCACCACCGCCCATCAGCACATCGACCCCATCCTTGAGGGCACTGTTATAGCCAGCGCCTCCCGGGACTGCCTGGGCGGCGATGTCATAAGCGGCATCCCGATGGCAGATGTGGGCGTAGGTAGCCGCCGGGGTCGCGTGGGTCAGCTCGGTGGTGGTGACGGCCCCGACCGATTTGCCTGCCGCCTTGGCCAGCTCGAGGATGGTGGGCACCGGCTTGCCGTTATCGCTGCTGCAATTGTTGACTGTTTTGTTGCCATTGACGTCTTTGCCGGGGGCGACGGCTTTGGTGTCGCTGCTCATGGCGATCACCTCGTTGTTCATCTTGACCCCGGTGGTGTAGGCCGCCATGGAGGGGGCCGAGTCGGTGGTCTGGGCATCGTTGGAGAAGGTCTTGATGCGGGCACTGCGCGGCAGTTTCATCATCTCCAGATTGCCCTCTTCTCCCACCTTGAACAGGCGGGTGGCGGTGAGCACGGTGGGGCCCATGCCATCACCGATAAAGAGAATGACGTTTTTGGCATCACCGGCCTGTGCCTGGGAGGTTGCGCCCAGCGCACTGAACAGGGCGGCGCAGACCAGCGTGTGCTTGATGGATGTGTTCATCTGTTTGCTCATGAAAGTGCTCCTTACAGCTTGGCCGCAGCCTTGATCTTGCCGAACACGGCGGTGTTATCGAGTGAGCCATGGAAGCTGTCAGCCCCCTTGCCGATGGCGCCGAGGAAGACATCGGTGCCGCCGTGGGTCTCGTTGCCGATTTCGCCTACCTTGACCACCACTTCCTGGTGGTAGTCATTGGCGGAGACGGTGGCATCGTCGAGCGGGGCGACGCTGCTGCGCGGGCCATCCACCCGGTTGTAGCCGTTGCCAAAACCTATGATGGTGTAGGGCATGCCCTCGCTATCCTTGCTTGGCTCGCCAGTCTCGTAGTTCTTCACCAGCCCGAGTACGCCGGGGTTGTCGGCGGTGGTCTTGCCGGTGCGCTTGGCATAACCGTTGAGCACTAGCGTGTGGTCGTGATCGGCGGTAACCACGATCAGGGTGTTTTTCAGCTCGGGGTCGCTCTTTTTCACCTCGTCGATGGCAGCCTTGATGGCGTTGTCGAAGGCGATGGTGTCCTGCAGCGCCCGCTTGGCGTTGGTGTCGTGCAGGGCGTGGTCGATACGGCCCCCTTCCACCATCAGGAAGTAACCCTTCTCTTTGCCCTTGAGCTGCTTGATGGCGGCCAGGGTCATCTGGGCCAGTGACGGCTCGCTGGCAGGGCGGTCCAGGTCATATTTCATGTGACTGGAACCAAACAGTCCCAGCAGCGGCTTGCCCGCATCGGCCTTGTTCAGCTCATCCAGATTGCTGGCAAACTGGTAGCCCTTGGCCTGCATTTCGCTGATGAGGTTGCGCCCATCCTCCCGCTTGCCCTTGTCGGTTTTGGGCAGGAAGAAACTGCTGCCGCCACCGAGCACCACATCCAGCCCCTCTTTGAGGGCGCTGTTGTAGCCTTTGCCGCCCGGTACCAGCTGGACGGCGATATCCGCTTCCAGATCCCGGTTGCAGATATGGGCATAGGTAGCCGCTGGGGTGGCGTGGGTTACCCGGGTGCTGGTTACCACACCGGTACCGCGGCCATCGGCTTTGGCCAGCTCCAGCAGGGTGGTCACCGGCTTGCCGGCGCTCTTGCTGCAGTCGCTCTCATAGGTGGCGTCGCCGTCCATGCTGATGACGCCGTTGTTGCTCTTGACCCCGGTCATGTAGGCCGCCATGGAGGGGGCCGAGTCAGTGACCTGGGCATCATGGGAGAAGGTCTTGATAAAGGCCGTCTCTGGCAGGGTATCGATGGTGAGATCACCCTCTTCGCCGACACCGTAGATGCGGGCGGCCGTCAGGGTGTTGAGGCCCATGCCGTCGCCGAGGAAGAAGATAACGTTGGTGGGTTGGGCTGCGGGCTTGGTCGCCACCGTGTCATTGTCTGATTTGCAGCCGGCAGCCAGGGCGGCGCCGATCATCACTGCAAGTCCTGCCATTTTTCTCATTGGGGTTCGCTCCTTGTAAAACCTGAGCGCAGCCTAGAGGGGGCAGATGACACTTTTACTGACTATCGGTGACGGTTGTGTGAAAAAGTGATGAAAATGTTACACTATATCAATGTGTTATCTATCAATTGAGCCAGTTGGTCCGGTCGCTTCCGGCAAGGTTGCTCCGCCTCGGCGGTTTGCTGATTTGATGAGGTGATGGTTAGAATGACCTGTCAAAAGAGGCCCGCAGCAGGTAAAATGCGCCCCCTTCGTTCGATGCCCGCGGCAGAGCGCCTGTTGTTCCATGCGCGCGCCCGCAGCCCCCACAGAGAGTAACGGATATGTCCATCAACTGGTTCCCCGGTCACATGCACAAGGCCCGCAAAGAGATTGCCGAGGTCATGCCCCAGGTCGATGTGATCATCGAGATGCTCGATGCCCGCATCCCCTTCTCCAGCGAAAACCCGCTGGTGCCCGAGCTGCGTGGTGATACCCCGGTGATCAAGGTGCTGAACAAGGCGGACCTGGCCGATCCGGCGATCACCGATCTGTGGGTGGCGCACATGGAAAAAGAGAAGGGGATCAAGGCGCTGCCGTTGACACAACAAGAGCCGGAGAAGATCAAGCAACTGCTGACCCTCTGCCATGAGATGCTGCCGGAGCGCAATTTTGAGCTGCGCGGCGTGCGGGCGATGATCATGGGGATCCCCAACGTGGGCAAGTCCACCCTGATCAATACTCTGGCGGGGCGCATCATCGCCCGTACCGGCAACGAGGCGGGGGTGACCAAGTCCCAGCAGCGGATCAAGCTGGATAACAACGTTATCCTGACCGATACCCCGGGTTTCCTCTGGCCCAAGCTCAACCCGCCCTCCTGTGGTTATCGTCTGGCCATCACCGCGGCCATCAAGGACACGGTGTTCGACTATGCCGATATCGCCATGTTCGCCGCTGACTACTTCATCAAGGCCTATCCGGAGCGGATCAAGGCGCGCTACCAGATTGACGAGCTGCCCGAGACCGAGATCGAACTGCTGGAGATGATCGCCCGCCAGCGGGCGTTTATGCGCAAAGGGGGGCTGGCCGACCTGCACAAGGCGTCCGAGATCCTGATCAACGAGTTCCGCTCCGGCTTGCTTGGCCGCATCTCGCTGGAGACGCCGGAGATGGTGAGCGTCGAGATTGTCGAAGCCGCCGCAGAAGCCGAGCAAAAAGCCAAAGAGAAGGCCGAGCGGGAAGAGGAGCGTCAGGCCCGCGCCCGTCGCAAGTACGCCCGCAAGCGTCAGAAATAGTTATACTCAGGCGTCCCGAGCTTGCCTGGCAACGAGCGAGCTTGTGTGACCCAGATGACGAAACACGAAGAGGCGACCCCAGGGGTCGCCTCTTCTGTTTTATCTGGTGAAGTGCCCGCCCACTTCTGATGGGGTGTCCGCGCTATAAAGCCATGCCATCAGCCAAAACGGTGGCATGCCGTCTCAAACAGCGACATATGAAGCGGGATCAGCTGCTGCCAGTCGCGGCGATAGCCGCCACCGGGCACCGCCGCGATGGGCAACCCATGCTTGATTGCACAGTCAAATACCATGGCATCGCGCAGGCGAACCCCTGCATCGCTCAAGGAGAGATAACCAAGCTCGTCGGCATGATGCACATCGACGCCCGCCTGATAGAGGATGAGATCCGGCGAATAGAGCCGCAGTGCCAGCGAGAGTGCCTGTTGCAGTGTGGTGAGATAGGCATCGTCCGTCATGCCGCTTGGCAGCGGAAAGTCGAGGTGAGAGGCGGCTTTGTGATGGGGAAAGTTGTGCTCCCCATGGAGGGAGAGGGTGATGATATCGCGCCTTCCGGCGCACAGGGTCGCACTGCCATCTCCCTGATGTACATCGAGATCGACGATCAGCACCTGTTCACAGCGCCCCTCGTCGAGGCAAGCCTGGGCGGCAATCACCAGATCGTTGAACAGACAAAAACCGCTGCCGTGATCCCGATGGGCGTGGTGGTAGCCACCGGAGATCTGCAAGCCGCATCCCTGCTCAAGAGCATGGCGGCTGGCGGCAACGGTGGCACCCACCGAGCGCAAGGTGCGCTCTATCAGCATGGGTGACCAGGGAAAACCGATCTTGCGGATGGCGCGAGCTTCAAGCTGGCCGCTCAGGGCCGCCGCGACATAATCGGCATCGTGAATGCGACAGATTTGCTCCCGGGTGGCCGCTGGCGCTTCGCCCAGGGGGTAACCCTGCGCCTGCAA
Source organism: Aeromonas sp. R5-4 (assembly GCF_040908215.1). NCBI lineage: Bacteria > Pseudomonadati > Pseudomonadota > Gammaproteobacteria > Aeromonadales > Aeromonadaceae > Aeromonas > Aeromonas sp. R5-4. The sequence goes on from NZ_JBFODG010000002.1 coordinate 103,174, forward strand.
CTGCTCAAACAGCCCCTGATACTTGGCCAGCGGGAAGCGATGGCGCTCGGGTAGCGTCAGGGAGGAGTAGAGGGGGTGATAGAAAATGCGCAACGACATGGTGCCATTCTCCCTGGCAAGGTGGCGCTTTCTATATATGAAATCAGCAGATGAATCCATATATACACTCCCTATATAAAGGGGAAGTGGCAGCGCATAAATCAAGACGCGTCGTGAGTGAGACCGCAGGATATGGAAAAGGGGAGCTTGGCTCCCCTTTCAGTCAATCTCTCAGCCCGGCTTATTGCTGCTGGATAACCCAGATCTGGAAGGCTTTGCGGGTTTCCGCATCTGCCTTGTTGTACCAGTTTTGCAACTGGGTCAGCGCTTCCGGATTGCTTTGAGCCTTGCTGGGGGCAACCTGAACCGGTGCGCTGGCGGCAGCCATCACGGCAGCAGAAGAGACGGCCACTGCTTTGGGCTGGTTGAAGGCTTTCCCCATGTTGATCAGCTCTTGCTGATAGTCACGGGTCAGCTGGAAGCCCTCTACTTTCGGCATCACGAACTGTTCGCTGCTCACTTGCTGACCACTGACCTTGTCTTTCAGCGCCACTTTCTGCTCTTTGACAAACTGCTTGGCTTCGGCTTCGTTGCGGGGCTTTTTATAGTCCAGCACCAGCTTTTGGTTGTCGGCAGCAGTGAAGTTCAGCACCAGCGGCTCGGCGGTCACCAGCTTGATTTCGTTACGGCTGGAGTAGTTGCCTTCAAAGGCGACGACCAACTGGTGTTTGCCGGCAGAGAGGGGGAAGGTGCTGGTTTTGTCGAGCAGCTTGGGGTTGATGGATTGACCATCGATCAGCTGGACGACATAAGGGGTGGACACTTCCAATTGGGCATCAGCAAGGGCACTACCGGCCCACAACAGACCAGCCAGGGCCGGTACCAGAACAGTCAGTTTCATTTCATCTCCTTGAACAGTCAGGCGATTGCCCACTGAAAACAGGGGCTCATTTTTACAGGTTTGGCCTACTGCGGCAATGGCTCTTTCTGGTGCTCGATGTTTGCGCAGCTGTCAGTTTGCTTATCAATAGCGGCCGACTTATTTATTCGATCCGCCGTGTAAACGGGGGGAGGGCATCAAGTAACCCCTTGCCATAACGCTTGGTCAGCAGACGCCGGTCAAGAATGGTGACTCGTCCCCGATCGGCCTCTTTACGGATGAGGCGGCCACAGGCCTGGATCAGTTTGCGCGATGCCTCCGGCACTGTCAGTTGCAGGAAAGGGTTGCCGCCTCGTTGCTCCACCCACTCGGCGGTGGCCTCCTCGACCGGCGAGTTGGGCACCGCAAAGGGGAGTTTGGTGATCACCAGATTGGTAAGATAGTGACCCGGCAGATCCAGCCCCTCCGAGAAGCTGCCGGTACCAAACAGGATGCTGGCCTGACCGCCATCGCATTTTTGTTTGTGCAGGGTGAGCAGGGCATTGCGGGAGGCTTCCCCCTGCACCAGCAGTGACAGCCCCTTGGCTCGCAAGCCAATGGTCACCTCATTCATCTGGCGGTAGGAGGAGAAGAGCACCAGACTCGCCTCCTTGCCCGCCAAAATGCGTGGCAGTACGCTGATGAGCTCGTTGGTAAAGGCCGGCGAGTTGGGTTCGTGCTCCATTTTGGGCAGATAGAGCTCGGCTTTCTGATAGTCAAAGGGGGAGCGCAGGCGCAGATAGCGGGTGCCGTCGTGCTCCTTGAGCCCCACCTGATGGCGAAAATAACTAAAGGAAGAGAGTGCGGTGAGGGTCGCGGAGACCAGTACGGCTCCCAGACATTTTGACCAGAGCCACTCCTCCAGCAGATAGCCCACCTCAATCGGTGAGGCGTGCAGCCAGATATCGCCGTCATCGCTCTTGGCCATCCAGCGGGCGAGCGGGGTTTTGCCGGTCGGCACATGGCGCCCCAGCATCTCCCAGAGGGCGCAGAAACTCTCCAGCCGCTGTAGATGAAAACCGCTCTCGGCCAGCAGGGGTTCGGCCTCCTTGCGGCGGATCTCGCCATCTTTCAGCGCTTCACCGATGGCTCCTTGCATCCGATCCAGCGCCCGCAGCGCCTTCTTGCTCGACTCCTTGAGATTCTCCGCCAGCATGGGCAGGGGATCCGGCAATACCCCTTCGGCGAAGCGGTAGTGGGGTTCCGTGCCAAACAGCCGATCGTTGGTGCTGAGCCACTGCTCGACCGCCTTCAGGTCGGGCTGGATGGAGGCCAGTGCATCCTGCAGTTTGAGTTGGGGGTCGAGCAGGCTCTCCTTATTAAGAGTCCGCGCCAGCTTGCCTGCACTTTGTACCAGCTTCTCCAGCCAGCGACGCGAGCCTTTGACGCTGGCCGACGCTGCGCCGTGATCCCGGGCGATGGTGGGCAGGTGATGGGCCTCATCCAGCACATAGATGCACTCATCGGGGGGCGGCAGAATGATGCCGCCGCCCATGGTGAGATCGGAGAGCAGCAGTGCATGGTTGACGACCAGCACATCGGCGCTCTCCATGTCGTTGCGGGCGCGATGAAAGGGGCAGTGCTGGTGATGGCTCAGCGCCTTGTTGCAGGTGTGGCGGTCGGCGGCGATGCGATCCCAGCAAGTGTCGGGAATGGGCTCTGGCCAGTTGTCCCGATCCCCGTCCCATTTGCCATTGGTGTAGGCCTGCCACAGCGCCTGGTAGCGATCTTTGTCGCTGTCAGATGGCTTGGATTTGCTCAGACTGCCAAAGTCGAGCTCGAAGTTGGCCATCTCGGCACCACTGGCTGCCTGCTCAAGCAGATGTTCGCAGCAGTAGCGCTGACGTCCCTTGACCAACATAAAGCGAAACGGCAGCTCGCTGTGGCGATGGTAAAAAGGAAGGTCTTTGTGGATCAACTGCTCTTGCAGGGCCACGGTGGCGGTAGAGATCACCAGCTTCTTCTGGGTGAGTCGCGCCACCGGGATGGCACCTTGCGCATAGGAGAGGGATTTGCCGATACCGGTTCCTGCTTCGGCAACAAGAATACGGCGCTGTTTGTCGTACTCGCCGGTCAGGGTTTTGGCTATCTCTGCCACCAGAAAGTTCTGCTCTTTGCGCGGCACAAAACCGGGTAATCCATCCGAAATCTGGCGATAGGTTTGACGAATGGTGGCTTTAAGACGAGTAGAGAGCATGAAGAGAGGGCCAGTTAGGGGTTAATCGAAGGACAAGGATACCCGCAACCCCTTGGTGAGGTCGAGGCAACAGCCATTATCACGGCAGTTTTACGCTGATCAGACCACTTTGGTTGTTTATCAGGTAGTTAGCGTCATTTGCATGCAAAATAGACTATTTGAGTCCAAATAATCAGCAGGATTCATTGTAAACGTTTTCCTTTTGCCTTGCTGTCAGGTGAGACTTGGCTCACATTTTTGCCTCCATGACTATGGTTTCCGTAAAAAGTTCCAAGTTTTTTCATTGCGGTTCAAAAAATCCGGTGCTAGTCTCGGCGGCATAGTGATGCAAAGAACATCGCTAACACAGGGAATAACAACAACTTAGTGTTTAATTACAGTAGGCATTGGAAACTATGAAAAAGACAATTCTGGCTATTGCTATTCCGGCTCTGTTTGCATCCGCTGCTAACGCCGCAGTGATCTATGACAAAGACGGTACCACTTTCGACGTATACGGCCGTGTACAGGCTAACTACTACGGCGAAGCTAACGACAAATCAGCAGAACTGGTTGGTGCAACCCGTCTGGGCTGGTCTGGTAAAGTAGCTCTGAACAACACTTGGTCTGCCATTGCTAAAACCGAGTGGCAAGTAGCTGCTGAAAACTCTGGTAGCAATACCAGCGACATCGATCCGCGTCACATCTATGCCGGTTTTGATGGTTCCCAGTACGGTAAAATCATCTTCGGTCAGACCGATACTGCTTTCTACGACGTACTCGAGCCGACCGATATTTTCAACGAGTGGGGCGATGCCGGTAACTTCTATGACGGTCGTCAAGAAGGTCAAATCATCTACTCCAACACCTTCGGTGGTTTCAAAGGTAAAGTTTCCTACCAAACCAACGATGACGTAGCGGTCAAAATCACTGACGTTGGTCAGAAGATCAAAGAAGACGCTATTTGGGGTAAAGACGTTAAGCGTAAGAAAGCTTACGGCGTAGCTGCTGGTTATGACTTTGACTTCGGTCTGGGCTTCAATGCCGGTTATGCCTACTCTGACCTGCAAAACAAAGTTAATGGCCACACTGGTAAGAAAGACGAGTGGGCTGTCGGCGCGCACTACGCTATCAATGGTTTCTACTTCGCTGGTGTTTACACTGAAGGCGAAGTGAAGAACAAGAGCCTGGGCATGAAAGATGACGGCCGTGGTTACGAGCTGGCTGCTTCTTACAACGTAGACGCTTGGACCTTCCTGGCTGGCTACAACTTCAAAGAAGGCAAGGCTAACGCTCAAGCTGCCGGTTCTACTTACAAGGACTTGGTTGACGAGACCCTGCTGGGTGTTCAGTATGCCTTCACTCCGAAGCTGAAAGCTTACACCGAGTACAAGATCCAGGGCATCGACAAGCAAGACGACGAGTGGACTGTTGCTCTGCAGTACAACTTCTAATAAGTTGCACATGAGTAATATCCAGGCTTGAGTCTTTGACCAAGCTACGAATGGCCGAGATAATTTCTCGGCCATTTTCTTTTTTGGCGACCGCGGATTGGCGCCATGATAAATCGCCGGATTGCTGTGTTAAATGATATTTGGCAAGCCGCCTGTCTCGGCTAATCTATCCTGCTTCCTGCTTCCTGCTTCCTGCTTCCTGCTTCCTGCTTCCTGCTTCCTGCTTCCTGCTTCCTGCTTCCTGCTTCCTGCTTCCTGCTTCCT
>NZ_JBFODG010000020.1:0-44494 GCF_040908215.1 Aeromonas sp. R5-4
GACCTGCACACCCGGCGGGTCGTGGGCTGGGCGATGTCTGATAAACCTGATGCAGAATTGGCAATCAAAGCACTGGAGATGGCCTATCAGCAGCGGGGTTGCCCATCCGGTGCGCTATTTCACTCCGACCAGGGCAGCCAATATGGCAGTCGGGCATTTCGGCAACGACTGTGGCGTTATCGCATAACCCAGAGCATGAGTCGGCGTGGCAACTGCTGGGATAACGCCCCGATGGAACGGTTGTTCAGAAGCCTGAAGTCAGAGTGGCTCCCGGCTATGGGATACATGAGCTTGCGAGAGGCAAAACGAGATATCAGTTATTACCTGATGAATTACTACAACTGGCGGCGTCCACATCACCACAATGACGGGATACCGCCAGCAAAAGCCGAGGTTTGGCCTAACCAAGTGTCCGGATTTAGTTGACCACTACAAACGGCTTGGTTTAACCGTATCACGCTACAAGCCCCACCATTCCTGAGTTTGTCCCGCCATCTCCCACTTGTTTTCACCAGCTCCCGGTTTTTCATTCTTAGTGGTAGGTTACACATGGCGGGCAAGATCAGGGCAGCCCGCTCAATCCCTTTGAGTTTGAGCAGCGCGAGCAGCAGGCCGGGTAACAGAATAACCAGCGCCCCCGCCGCAATCAGCGGCATATGCTCCGCCAGTGCCAGCGGATACTTGACCAGCGCGGAGAAGACCAGCGCCGGGGTAAACAGCTCGATATTGGCTCGATTGACGTAACCGAGCGCAGCCCCCGGTCGCAATCGCCCGTAGAGGGCGCCGAGCCCGACCACACCGAACACCGGAATGACGATATTGAGCAGGGCGCTGAACATGGGCGGCATCCGTTACAGTTTGCAGGCCGGCTTGCCCATCAGCACCACCGGATCCAGCGTCACTTCCAGTGCGCCGTTACTGACCCAGAGCTGACCATCGGAGATAGTGCAGGTGAGCTGCATGGTGCGCTCGACCATGGCGGTGAGCGGCAGAGTCTGGCTGTCGGAGAGTTCGATGATGCTGAGGTTGTCATGCTGGCTCAGCTTGCCCTGGTTCTGCTTCCACCAGACGGCTGTACCACGACCACCGTAGAGATAGAGCACCACCTGACGGGCGCGGTTGCAGGCTTTTTTGAGCCGTTTTTCATCGGGTTGGCCCAGCTCGATCCAGAGCTCTATTTCGTCCGAGTAGTTCTTGCACCAGAGCTCGGGTTCATCATCGGCGCTCAATCCCTTGGTGAATTCCAGTCGCTCGGCAGCGTGCCAGGCAAAGGCCGCCAGCCGGATCATCATCCGCTCATCGGTTTCGGAGGGGTGGCGCGCCAGCGTGAGGGAGAAGTCCTGATACAGATTGCGATCCATATCAGACAAACTGATCTGGGCCTTGAATACGGTTGCCTTGAGAGCCATAGAAAACCTTGAACACCTGATAAGAGAAGGGTGAGTGGGAAATACGGGCGCCAGTGTAATCAAAATCGGCGGCAGGTTCGACCATCCTGGCCAAAGATTTCCCCTTCCCTGCCGGGATAAGTGCTTTAAAAGACACAAAAAACAAATGCCAGTCCGAAGACTGGCATTTGGCGGCATGGAGAAGCGACTCACTTCTCGGCGGACTGTACCCCGAACGCGTTCAGCAGCATGCAACAGGTCACTGCCACCGCCACGAATCCGCTCAGAAAGATAAAGGGCATGGCCCCGTATCCCAGTACTGTCCAGATGGTGTGTTCAAGAAGACTCATTGTTGTGTCCTTCATCCGGTGAAAGGTGTGTTCCTTCTGGCGGATATTGGCTCCGCTCTTGATGCCTCCATTTGACCTCAATCAGCGGTTGGGTCCTATGCCACCAAAGTGATAAATGCAGGGTTCATTTGCGCTGGATCAAGCTTATTGGCCAAATATCCATGCAGTTCAAGCAATTACCATCACCAATCTAGGATAGACACAAACACGGCAGAATAAAAAAACGCGCCGGATGGCGCGTTTCTTGGACAGCACAGGCAAGGGATCAGTTGTCGCACAGATCGCTTGGCATGTCCTGACGCAGGCGTGTCCACAGCTTGCCGGACTCGATACCGTACTGACGCACCGTCATGAACACGGCTTCGTGGTTCTTGGTCTCGGCCAGATTGAGCAGGGTCTTGTAGTAGGCATCTGCGGTCTCGCGAGCCTGCTTGTCGGAGAAGTAGTAGCTGCCGACCCGGCTGTACAACCCTTTGAAACCGTTCAGGATCAGGGCGTAGATCGGATTGCCGGAAGCAAACGCCAGCTGGTGGTGCAGGCGATAATCGAACTCGGCATAAGCCTGTGCGTTGTTCTCGACCCCATCTGCGCCACGCAGGATCTCGGCGGCCTGTTCCGGATTGTGACGGATCGCCCCGCGGATAAAGATGGTGCAGATGTGGGTACGGGCGGAGAGCAGCTGAGCTATCAGATCAGGTACCTTGTCCTGATCCAGACGAGCCAACGTCTCCAGAATATTGAGGCCGGAGGTTTCCCAGAAATTGTTCACCTTGGTCGGCTTGCCATGCTGTATGGTCAACCAGCCATCACGGGCCAGTCGCTGCAGCACTTCCCGCAAGGTCGTCCGCGTCACCCCGATCAACTCGGATAATTCACGCTCGGCGGGCAGAATAGATCCGGGAGGAAAGCGATTGTTCCAGATGGACTCGATGATGTATTCCTCGGCAAACCCAGCTGGGCTCTGCGCTTTTATAACCATGAATTGACTCTGTTGTAATGCGTAAAAAGGCTGACGAATGATATCAAAGCGATGATGGCTGGCAAGCATAAGGTCAGTCCTCTGCTCACATATGGCAAATATAGTGTTGGGAATATGTATCTAATCGCCGCAGGGGAGCCAGCCAACCCCGACAAGGTGGTTATAAAACAGACAGATGGGCAGAGATCCATCGGCTATCATTTATAATCGTCACGCTTTTTGATTAAAATCACGAGGAATCAGACAGATAAAGGCCAACATCCGGAGGCACAGGTCGAATCATCCTTGACTGCATAGAAGCAGATCCTAACAACAAAGTTGAGACCCATTATCATGCCAATAAGCCTAGGGCAGGCATTCGCCAAGAACTTCTTGGGCAATGCACCACAGTGGTATAAAAGCGCCATCTTGCTATTTCTGGTGATCAATCCGATTGCCTTCCACCTTGATCCTTTCATTGCGGGCTGGTTACTGGTCGTTGAGTTTATCTTCACCCTGGCCATGGCCCTCAAATGCTACCCCCTGCAACCAGGTGGTCTGCTCGCGATCGAAGCCGTGTTGATCGGCATGACCTCCGCCGATCAGGTCAAACACGAGCTGGTCGCCAATATCGAAGTGCTGTTGTTGCTGGTGTTCATGGTGGCAGGCATCTATTTCATGAAGCAGCTGCTGCTCTATGTCTTCACCAAGCTGCTGATCGGCGTACGCTCCAAGATCCTGCTCTCCCTCTCCTTCTGTCTGGTCTCCGCCTTCCTGTCAGCTTTTCTCGATGCCCTGACCGTGATTGCCGTGGTGATCAGCGTCGCCACCGGTTTCTATGCCATCTATCACAAGGTCTCGTCCGGCAAGGAGTTTGGTCACAGCCATGACCATACCGATGATAAGGAAGTCGCCGAGCTCAATCGCCAGGATCTCGACGATTTTCGCGCCTTCCTGCGCAGCCTGATGATGCATGCCGCCATCGGTACCGCGCTGGGTGGTGTCTGCACCCTGGTGGGCGAGCCGCAAAACCTCATCATCGGCGAGCAAGCCAGCTGGAACTTCGCCGAATTTGCCATTCGCATGTCACCCGTCACCGTCCCCGTCTTTATCTGCGGTCTGCTGACCTGCGTGCTGGTAGAGCAGTTCCGCTGGTTTGGCTATGGTGCACGCCTGCCGGACACGGTGCGTGCCATCATGGAGGAGTACAATCGCTACGAAGAGGCAAAACGCAGCCCGCAAGACAAGGCCAAGCTGATCGTTCAGGCGTTGATTGCGGTCTGGCTGATTGTCGGCCTGGCCATGCACCTGGCAGCCGTTGGCCTGATTGGCCTCTCGGTTATCGTGCTGGCCACCTCCCTGACCGGGATCACCGAGGAGCACTCGCTGGGTAAAGCCTTCCAGGAGGCACTCCCCTTCACCGCCCTGCTGGCGGTCTTCTTCAGCGTGGTCGCCGTCATCATCGATCAGCAGCTGTTCAAGCCGGTGATCCAGCTGGTACTGGCAGCCAAACCGGAGAACCAGCTGGCCCTCTTCTATTTGGCCAACGGGGTGCTCTCCATGGTCAGTGACAACGTCTTTGTCGGCACTGTCTACATCAATGAGGTGAAGACGGCCATGCTCAATGGTGCCATCGACCGCGCCCAGTTCGATCTGCTGGCGGTAGCCATCAACACAGGTACCAACCTGCCGTCGGTCGCCACCCCCAATGGTCAGGCCGCCTTCCTGTTTATGCTCACTTCTGCATTGGCGCCGCTGCTGCGTCTCTCCTATGGCCGCATGGTCTGGATGGCGCTGCCCTACACATTGGTGCTGGGGCTGATCGGCTTTTTCTCTGTCGAATTGCTGCTTGGCCCTGCCACCGAGTGGTTCTATCAGCACGGATGGCTGGTGATGGAGAGTACGCTGCCAGCGGTACAGCCAGCGCTGCATTAATCCATTGATATGGTTTCCGAGGGCCCTTTCAGGGCCCTTTTCTTTTCTGCCCCGCTCTGCTCTAATTCAGCCACTGTTTTTTCTGAGAGATCAATTAGATGATCGAGTTTCTCCGCCATATCGCCGCCCATCGGCTGGCCTGGGGCTTGTTGGCAGCATCAGCCCTGTTCCTCGAGTTGTGCGCCCTCTTCTTCCAGCATGTGCTGGGCCTCTCCCCGTGCGTGATGTGTGTTTACGAACGGTTGGCGACCCTGGGTGTGCTGGCCGCTGGTCTACTCGGCATGGTGGCGCCGGATAAGTGGTATGTTCGCTGGAGTGCCATGTTGCTGTGGGGCTACAGTGCCTTCCGCGGCTTCCAGCTGGCCCTCAAGCATGTGGACTATCAGGTCAACCCCTCCCCGTTCAACGTCTGCAGCCCGTTTGCCGACTTCCCGAGCTGGGCTCCGCTCGATCAGTGGCTTCCCTGGCTATTTATGCCGGAAGGGGATTGTGCCCAGATCACCTGGCAGTTCTTCGGTTACTCCATGCCCCAGTGGCTGGTTGTCATCTTCGCCGCTTACCTGTTGGTCTTCACCGTGGTGGCCATCGGCAATCTGGTGAAAGGACGCTGCTGCAACTGAGTGTCATGCCCACGTGGAGATAACCACGTGGAGATAAAAAGGGGGAGCCATAATGGCTCCCCCTTTCTCGTTCTGGTTGACCCTATTTCTGGTTACGCCCTGGCAGTACCCATCTTGGCCTTGACCGCGCCAATTACCATGGGCAACAGGGAGATACCAATGATGCCGAAGATCAGCAGGGTAAAGTTGTGACGCACCACCGGCAGATTGCCAAAGAAGTGACCGGCATAAACGAAGGAGAGTACCCACAGCAGGCCGCCAACCAGGTTGAACGCCAGGAAGCGCGGATAGGTCATGGCCCCCATCCCTGCCACGAACGGCGCAAAGGTACGCACGATGGGCAGGAAGCGGGTGATGATGATGGTCTTGCCGCCATGCTTGGCATAGAAGGCGTGGGTCTTCTCCAGATAATCCCGGCGGAAGATTTTGGAGTCAGGGTTACAGAACAGCTGCTCGCCGAAGAAGTGACCAATGGTGTAGTTGACCACGTTGCCCAGCACGGCAGCTATGATCAGCACGACCGCCAGGGTATGGACGTCCAGCACGCTGCCCACGGTAAGCGCACCGGCGGCAAACAGCAGGGAGTCACCCGGCAGGAACGGCGTCACTACCAACCCGGTTTCACAGAAGATGATGAGAAACAGGATGGCGTAAACCCAAACGCCATAGTTCTCGAACAGCTCTTTCAAATGCACGTCAACGTGCAGGATAAAGTCGATTGCAAAGAGGATCAGATCCATTTTTTCCATACCCATAAAGTGAACGGCGTGGAGTCTACGCCAATGCCATCCGGGCGACAATCACCGGGGCAGCCTCTTTTTTGTCCCGCAGTGCCCACCTTCAAATGAAACCGTTTTTCCGCTTCCTTCGAGGGTGGGAGCACAAAGAGAGAAGCCGAGTATGTTGTTGAAAAGGTGAACTAGGAGGCCTGTTCCAGATCGCTGCGCACTGCGGGGGGCAAACAACGCTCCCAGCCCCATAGCAACACCAGCAGCAGGGTCACATCATCGAACCAGCCCAGCAAGGGCACCACGTCAGGGATAAGATCCACCGGACTGATGCCATAGAGCAGGATAAGGATCACCAGCCCCCTCGCCCACCAGGGGGTACCGGGATGGCGAAAGCCCTGATAGAGACGACGAAGTCGTTGCCAAATCAGCCAGCGTTTGCGGCTCATGATTCGATCAACTCGCTGCGCAGCCGCTGGATCTGATCCCGCAGTGCCGCCGCCTGTTCGAACTCCAGATCCCGGGCATGTTGGAACATCTGCTCCTCCATCCGCTTGATCTCTTTGGCAATCTCGCTGGCAGAGCGGACATGGTATTCCCCTTGCGGCTCGGCCGCCTTGCGCATTCCCTTGCCTGGTTTGCCTGCAGTGCGGCTGCCGCCCATGTCCATCACATCGCCAATGGATTTGTTGAGCCCTTTGGGGGTGATGCCATGCTTGAGGTTATGGGCATGCTGCAAGGCGCGGCGCCGCTCGGTCTCCTCAATGGCTACCTTCATCGAGTTGGTGATGGTATCGCCGTAGAGAATGACCTTGCCGTTGAGGTTACGCGCCGCCCGGCCGATGGTCTGGATCAGCGAGCGGGTCGAGCGCAGGAAGCCCTCTTTATCCGCATCCAGAATCGCCACCAGCGACACCTCCGGCATGTCGAGACCTTCCCGCAGCAGGTTGATGCCCACCAGCACATCGAACTTGCCAAGGCGCAGATCGCGGATGATCTCCACCCGTTCGACCGTATCGATATCGGAGTGGAGGTAGCGCACCTTGACGTCATGCTCCGCCAAATACTCGGTCAAGTCTTCCGCCATCCGCTTGGTCAGGGTAGTAACCAGCACCCGCTCCTCGACGGCGACCCGCTTGCGGATCTCGGAGAGGAGATCGTCCACCTGAGTGGTCACCGGACGCACCTCGATCTCCGGATCTAGCAGGCCGGTTGGGCGCACCACCTGCTGCACCACATCGCCGCCGGACTTCTCCTGCTCGTAGGGGCCCGGAGTCGCCGAGACAAACACCGTCTGCGGCATCAGCGCTTCAAATTCGTCGAACTTGAGTGGCCGGTTGTCCAGCGCCGAGGGGAGCCGGAAGCCGTACTCCACCAGGGTCTCCTTGCGGGAGCGGTCCCCTTTGAACATGGCGCCGATCTGCGGCACCGTAACGTGGGACTCATCGATGATGAGCAGGCCATCCCCCGGCAGGTAGTCAAACAGGGTGGGCGGCGGCTCCCCCGGCGCACGGCCGGAGAGGTAGCGGCTGTAGTTCTCGATGCCGGAGCAGTAACCCAGCTCCTGCATCATCTCCATGTCGAACTGGGTGCGCTGGCTGATGCGCTGCTCTTCAACCAGCTTGTTGAGGGACAACAGCTGCTCGCGGCGGCTGCGCAGCTCCTCCTTGATATGCTCGATAGCCCCCAGAATGGTCTCACGCGGGGTGGCGTAGTGGGTCTTGGGGTAGATGGTGTAGCGCACTACCGTCTGCTCGATGGCGCCGGTCAGAGGATCGAACTGGGAGAGGCGCTCCACCTCCTCATCAAACAGCTCTACCCGCAGGGCCAGCTTGTCCGATTCGGCAGGGTAGATGTCGATGACTTCACCGCGCACCCGGAAAGTACCGCGCTGGAACGCCATGTCGTTGCGGGTGTACTGCAGCTCGGCGAGGCGACGCAGGATATCCCGCTGGTTGATCACATCCCCCACTTTGAGATGCAGCATCATGCTCAGATAAGCTTGGGGATCCCCCAAACCATAGATGGCTGACACCGAAGCAACGATCACCACGTCGCGCCGCTCCAGCAGCGCCTTGGTGGCCGACAATCGCATCTGCTCAATGTGATCGTTGATCGAGGCATCCTTCTCTATAAAGGTGTCGGTGGTCGGCACATAGGCTTCGGGCTGGTAGTAGTCGTAGTAGGAGACGAAATACTCCACCGCGTTGTCGGGGAAGAACTCCTTCATCTCGCCATAGAGCTGGGCGGCCAGGGTCTTGTTGGGAGCCAGGATCATGGTCGGGCGGTTCAGGGTGGCGATAACGTTGGCCATGGTGAAGGTCTTGCCCGAACCGGTCACCCCGAGCAGGGTCTGATGGGCCAGCCCTGACTCGATGCCATCCAGCAGTTGGGCAATCGCCGTGGGCTGATCCCCGGCGGGTTGAAACTGGCTGGCTAACTTGAACAATTTGCTCATGAACACTCCCGACACAAAACAGCAGAGGAGCAGTGTAACCGAGGGTTTGGCAGCGGTACACCCGTGCCATCATACCGCGAATGGCTTGACCACCCAGGACACCTTCTGTATGATGCTCCTCCTTGCCTGATGTTCCCCCGTAGTTCAGTCGGTAGAACGGCGGACTGTTAATCCGTATGTCACTGGTTCAAGTCCAGTCGGGGGAGCCAATTCCTCACCATCTCGGTGCAAGTTATCCACTTTAGTGCCCTCTCCTGCCAATTTTAATGCACAAGATCCTTCTTGCTGCTGACGCTCCCTTTTGTTACCCGTTCCGGCTCGACAGAGTTTTCTCCTGTTGCACCTAACTATTTGATTTTTATACAAACATTTTTCTTCCGGTATTTTTTGAACAGCCCTTGCATCCCAGTACTGGCGCGGCTTTCAGGGCGATGAACAAGTTTCATAAACAGGGTTATCCACAGATTCTGTGGGTAAGTGCAGCAAGCCCTGTCAGGACGCGGGATTGCCCTTGATGGCCCCCGGCGAAGAGTCATTTTGCTGGCCAACCTGATTTTATGCTGTTTTTTTGCCCCCTCAGGAACAGCGGGGTGACAGGCTCTATTGGCACTTTTCAGAGGTATCTTTTTGCCAACCCTTTCCCTGTGGGCGAACGGGCAAATATCAAGCTGATTTGACCCTCAGCCAACCATGGCGGCCATCGGTTGAATCTGCTGAAACTGATCCCCGCCAAGCGGCCGGACAGCAGAATCTAAAATATCGGCCTGCGCCAGAGCACTTCGGTCGCGGGCAGCAGATTTCACTAATTGACAACGACGGTTACAGCAAAAATTGCCAGATTTCATCCGCTTGTCTCCCTATCACGCCGCCGGTTCCACAAATAGCGTCCGATAACGTCCGATTAATCGCTCCCTCGCGCTTCTTTATTGGGGATAGATCCGGCACAATATCGACCCCACTTTTTTCCTCGGTTTTTCCGGGCATGACCATAGATTTCGTGACACTGCTACATCAAAGCGACTCCCTGCTGCTGTTCGTGGTATTGGCCTTCGGCCTGCTGCTGGGCAAGGTGCGAATTGGCAACTTTCAGATTGGCAACACCATAGGTGTGCTGTTTACCGCCCTGCTGTTCGGCCAGATGGGCTTCGAATTTGCAGCCACCACTGAAAACGTAGGCTTTATGCTGTTCATCTTCTGTGTGGGGATCGAGGCGGGCCCTCACTTCTTCAGCGTCTTCCTGCGCGACGGCATCCACTACATCACCCTGACCCTGGTGATCTTGCTGACCGCCCTGCTGCTGACGGTGGGGCTGGCCAAGTTCTTCAATCTGGGGCCGGGCATGGCGGCGGGGATCCTGGCGGGTTCCCTCACCTCGACCCCGGCGCTGGTGGGTGCCCAGGATGCCTTGCGCAGCGGTCTGCTCAACCTGCCCCATCAGACCGATATGCAGGCGGTGCTAGACAACATGGGCATCGGCTATGCCCTGACCTATCTGGTGGGTCTGGTGGGTCTGATGCTGGTGGTGCGCTACCTCCCCTCGCTGGCAGGCCTCGACCTCAATACCGAGGCGCAAAAAATCGCCCGTGAGCGGGGTCTCTCCGATAGCGATAGTCGCAAGACCTATCTGCCCATCATCCGCGCCTATCGGGTGGGCCCTGAGCTGGCGGCATGGATAGGTGGTCGTACCCTGCGAGAGACCGGCATCTATCCCCATACCGGTTGCTATGTAGAGCGGATCCGCCGCAACGGCATTCTGGCCAGTCCCGATGGTGATGCCGTTATTCAGGAAGGGGACGAGATCGCCCTGGTGGGCTATCCCGAGAGCCACGAGAAGCTGGACGTCAACTATCGCAACGGTAAAGAGGTGTTTGACCGCAACCTGCTCGACCTGCAGATCGTCACCGAAGAGATAGTGGTAAAGAATGACTCCGTGGTAGGCCGCCATCTGGTGGAGCTCAACCTCACCGAGAAAGGGTGCTTCCTCAACCGGGTAGTGCGCTCCCAGATCGAGATGCCGTTCGATCGCAACATCATGCTGCAAAAAGGCGACGTGCTGCAGATCAGCGGCGAGAAGCAGCGGGTCAAACTGCTGGCCAA
Organism: Aeromonas sp. R5-4; assembly: GCF_040908215.1. Classification (NCBI taxonomy): domain Bacteria; kingdom Pseudomonadati; phylum Pseudomonadota; class Gammaproteobacteria; order Aeromonadales; family Aeromonadaceae; genus Aeromonas; species Aeromonas sp. R5-4. The sequence goes on from NZ_JBFODG010000020.1 coordinate 10,535, forward strand.
CAAGATCGGCTTTATCAGCATTCACAGTCAGACCACGGATCTGGTGGCCTTCACCACCTTCTTTGTGTTGGGACTGCTGATCGGCTCCGTTTCGCTGGTGTTCGGTCAGATCGAATTCGGTCTCGGCAACGCCGTCGGCCTACTGCTGGCGGGTATTCTGATGGGTTACCTGCGGGCCAACCACCCGACGGTCGGCTATGTGCCGCCCGGTGCGCTCAGATTGGCCAAGGATCTCGGTCTGGCGGTCTTTATGGTGAGCACGGGCCTGAAAGCCGGTGGCGGCATCCTCGACCACCTCAGCGAGGTGGGTACGGTAGTGCTCTTCTCCGGCATGCTGGTGACCACCTTGCCGGTGCTGGTTGGCTATCTGTTCGGGGTCTGGGTGCTCAAGATGAACCCGGCGCTGCTGCTCGGTGCCATCACAGGTGCCCGTACTTGTGCCCCGGCGATGGATGTGGTCAACGAGGCAGCCAACAGCTCCATTCCGGCGCTCGGTTATGCCGGTACCTATGCGGTGGCCAACGTGATGCTGACCCTGGCGGGCTCCTTTATAATCGGCTTCTGGTTCTAGCCAACAGCCATCACATTACCGCTAACAAAGAAGGGAGCCTCAGGCTCCCTTCTTGCTATCTGCCCCGCTAGAGAGATGTAGATCAGGTTCATTGGTGTGGCGTCACCTCCCCCCACCATCTGCGCTGAAATCTGCCACTAACCCACTCTTCCTATTCCACAATGGCCGATGCTCTGCTCTGCTCTGCTCTGCTCTGCTCTGCAATGAGTGATGGCAGATCCCGAAGACAAAAAAAGCGCCCTGAGGCGCTTTTTTCATATCAACCGGATGATCAAGCTTTGAACTTGCTGAACACCAGAGAAGCGTTGGTACCGCCAAAGCCGAAGCTGTTGGACATGACGGTGTTGAGTTCGGCCGCTTCGTACTCACGCACGATGGGCAGACCTTCAGCCTTCTCGTCCAGGGTCTCGATGTTGATGCTGGGGGCGATAAAGCCGTGTTCCATCATCAGCAGGGAGTAGACAGCCTCATGCACGCCCGCAGCGCCCAGCGCATGGCCGGTCATCGCCTTGGTGGCAGAGATCTTGGGACCGTTGGCGCCAAACAGCGTCTGGATAGCTTCCAGCTCTTTGGTATCACCGACCGGAGTGGAGGTGCCGTGGGTGTTGATGTAGTCAACCTTGCCCACCCCCTGCATCGCCATCTTCATGCAACGCACCGCGCCTTCACCGCTCGGCGCGACCATGTCATAGCCATCGGAGGTAGCACCGTAGCCAGTCAGCTCAGCATAGATGTGAGCACCACGCGCCAGCGCATGTTCCAGCTCTTCGATCACCAGAATGCCGCCGCCACCGGAGATAACGAAACCGTCGCGGTTCGCATCATAGGTACGGGAGGCTTTTTCCGGCGTGTCGTTGTACTTGGTGGAGAGCGCGCCCATGGCGTCAAACTGGATGGTAGAGGACCAGTCCAGCTCTTCACCACCGCCGGCGAAGACCACATCCTGTTTGCCAAGCTGGATCAGCTCAAGCGCGTGACCGATGCAGTGCGCAGAGGTAGCGCAAGCTGAGCTGATGGAGTAGTTGACCCCCTTGATCTGGAACGGGGTCGCGAGGCAAGCAGAGGTGGTGGAAGACATAGTGCGCGGCACCATGTAAGGGCCCACACGCTTGACCCCTTTCTCGCGGGCGATGTCCACAGATTCCGAGGTGTTCTTGCCGGAGGCACCACCTGAACCGACCACCAGGCCGGTACGCTCGTTGGAGACCTGATCTTCCGCCAGACCGGCATCTTCAATGGCCTGCTGCATGGAGAGGTAGGCGTAGGCCGCAGCGTCGCCCATGAAACGCATGACTTTACGGTCGATCAGTTCAGACGGATCGAGTTTGATGTTACCCCAGACACGGCTGCGCAGGTTGTGCTGCTCGAACTGCTCGGAATAGGTGATGCCGGATTTACCTGCTTTCAGGGAGGCCAGCACTTCTTCCTTGTTGTTGCCGATACTGGAGATGACGCCGATACCGGTGATCACTGCTCTTCTCATTAATTCATCTCGTCTGGAAAAACTGGCGCCAAGTCTACCCGCTTTCGGCTGCCAAACTGGTCTGCTTTCACGTAGAATGCCCGCGATTTTGTGACGCGAGCCGAGGAAAACGTGAGTCAAACATCCTTACATCATGCCCGATTGGACTGGAATGAAGCGGGAACTCCTGTCTCCAGTGACTTCGGGGATGTGTACTTTTCCAATGATAACGGTCTAAGTGAAACCCGCTACGTCTTTTTGCAGCAAAACCGGCTACCTGCGCGATTTTCGCACCACGATAGTGACAGTTTCGTGATAGGTGAAACAGGTTTCGGCACAGGTCTTAACTTTCTGGCGACAATGCAAGCCTTCCTGGAACAGGCGCCCCAATCCGGCAACGGCTCCCGTCTGCACTTCATCAGTTTCGAGAAATACCCCCTGACCCGAGACGATCTGCGCAAAGCGCTGGCCGCCTGGCCTGAACTTGGCCACTTGAGTCAGGATCTTGTCGCCCAGTGGCCGCTGCCGGTCTCCGGCTGCCACCGTCTGCATTTTGCGGGTGGCCGCATTCGCCTCGATCTCTGGTTTGGCGACATCAAGGATATGCTGCCGCAGGTGCCTCACCGGGCAGAAGGTCTGGTGGATGCCTGGTATCTAGATGGTTTCTCCCCGGCCAAGAACCCGGAGATGTGGACACAGGATCTGTTTGATGGTCTCGCTCGCCTCGCCCGTCCCGATTGCTCCATCGCCACCTTTACCTGTGCCGGTTTTGTCCGTCGCGGCCTGATTGCCGCCGGTTTTGCCATGAAGAAGGTGAAGGGCCACGGTAGCAAGCGGGAGATGCTGGTGGGGGATCGCACCGACAAGCAGCCGCAGCAGACCATCGCCCCCTGGTATGCCCGTCCTGCCGGACGCGCTGGCGAGGTGGTGATCATCGGCGGCGGCATCGCCTCGGCCATGACGGCGCTCTCTCTGGTGGAGCGGGGTCGCAAGGTGACGTTGCTGTGCGCAGATGGCGAACCGGCTACCGGCGCCTCAGGCAATCGCCAGGGGGCGCTTTATCCGCTGCTTAACGGCGAGCACGATGCACTGTCACGCTTCTATTCGCTCGCTTTTGGCTATGCCCACCAACGGCTGCTGGCGTTGGCCGAGCGTCATCCCATCGCTTTTGCACTGTGCGGGGTAACCCAGCTCGGTTATGACGACAAATCGGCAGCCAAGCTGGCCAAGATGAGTCAGGGCCCCTTCCCGTCCGAACTGATGCATCCCCTCTCTACAGCAGAGGTAGAGCAGGTGGTTGGCCTGCCCTGCGGCCACAGCGGCGTCAGCTATCCGCTGGGAGGCTGGCTCTGTCCGGCCGATCTCACCCGAGCCGCCCTGAAAGAGGCGCAAGCCAGCGGCCTGCTTGAGGTGGTGTTCAACACCGAGGTGGTTGCCATTGCCGAGCAGACAGATGCTTGGCACATAGAGAGCCAGGATGGCCGCCACTGGCAGGCCCCCAATCTGGTGGTCGCCGCCGGACACAAGCTGCCATCACAGCTCCCCTTTGCCGAGCTGCCGCTCTATCCGGTGCGCGGTCAGGTGAGCCATGTGCCGACCACGGCCAGCTTGCGTCAGCTCAAGACCGTGCTCTGCTACGATGGCTACCTCACGCCAATGCACAACGATCAACACTGCATCGGCGCCAGTTATGGCCGCAACCAGAGCAGCCTTGAGTTTCGTGCCGAGGAGCAAATCCAGAATCAGGTGCGGTTGCAAGCCTGCCTGCCAGAGCAAACCTGGCCCGCCGAGGTGGATGTGAGTGGCAACAAGGCGCGCGTAGGGGTGCGTTGCGCCAGTCGGGATCACCTGCCGGTGGTGGGGCCAGTGGCCAGATTGCAAGGTCTGGCGGATCACTATGCGCAGCTGCAGCATGATCAGCACAACGCCCAGCCGCTCCCCCTTCACCCCGGCCTCTATGTGCTGGGGGCGCTCGGTTCGCGGGGCCTCTGCTCGGCGCCGCTCTGTGGTGAGCTGCTCGCCAGCGAGATCTGCGGCGATCCCCTGCCGCTGGCCGCCGATCTGCTGGAAGCGCTCCACCCTGCCCGTTACTGGGTACGCAAGCTGCTCAAAGGCAAAGCGCTGGTCTGAACCGGACTCTGCAAGCAAATAGAATGGCCGCCCATCAGGCGGCCATTCTATTTATCAAATCGTGCGATGCTGGACATTGCGTCTTGAGATAGCGCTTACTTGGGCCAGTGCACCCCGAGCTGTTCGCCGTAACCTGTCTGACGCTGGAATCCATCGAGCCGTCCCTTGACCTTGCTCAGCTCGCCACTACCTGCAGCCCACGCGGCATAGCGCAGCACCTGACAATCTGCATGACCGGGTAATCCCGCAATCGCGCCACCCACCTGATTGGCCCCTTGCAGCACCATCTCCTTGAAGCGGGATTCGTAGTCAAACATGCTGGAGAGCAGCCGCCCCCAGCGCTGGCGGGCAGGATCGTTACTGTTCGCGCTCTGACGCCAGCGGGGCAGCAACACAGTGGCGTTGGTGGTCACCGTCACCCGGTTGAGCTGGCAGCGCCCCGGCAACTGCTCGGTATCCAGCTGCCAGTCCACCTGATAACTCGCCTTGCCGAGTACGGGCTTGCCATTCACCTTGGGAGCACTCTGGGCAATCGCCCGGGCAAGCTGCTCCGGACTGGTTGCATTGACCTCATAAAAACGGACATTGATGCGGGACTCTGGCACCACTTGTGGCCGGCTCAGCTGAGCCTGACTCATCAGGGGCAACAGCAACAACCCGACCCCCACTACTCCATAAACCTTGCTGACCATGCCAGACTACCTTCCTTGATTGCACGGGCGGAGTACCAACCTTGGTTAACCCCACCGCCACACAGATGACGGGTATAGCCTATGTGTGACGACGAGGCGGCGCAATACAATGATGCGCCCAGAAATCAGAGCACGCTCACAGGTTGCGTGAGCAGAGTATGGCACAAGGCCAAAACTGTATTTTTATTGAGCATGACGGCTGATGCGCTGCCAGTCGAGGTGATAGTTTTTCACATTGATGTCATGACCATCTATCTGAATAAAATGATCATTTTTAAGACGGTTGGCAAAAAAGTCCTGATCTGCCCCCTCATTGAGCCACAGCTCGCAAAGTCCCCGTTTTCCCTCTTTGGCATAGAATCTCGGGGTGACCAGCAGCGCAACCCCATCTACCCGGATGGCATGACGGGCCAGGCAGTTTGCTTCCGTGGTTTTGGATGCCAGCGCGGCAAAACGGGGTTTGTTCCCCTCGGCAACCACCAGTACGCCGTAAGAGTGAGGAGCCATGAGACGCCGCATAGCGACCGCCTGATGAGGACCTGTTTGATGAAAACCGTCATTGGTTACTGCAAACACGCAAGTAGGTGAAAATAGCATCGCAAGCAGGAAAATAGAGCGTTTAATGCCTGAAAAATCACCAGCCACCATATAAAAGCCTCAAAAGACAACCAAGGCTGGCAAGGGTAGGTAGCCAAACCCGCTGGGTAAAGTACCTTTACCTTTCTTTAATTCTGTTCATGGGGTTAAACGTTGATTTAGCTCACACAACATCCTGTTTCCAGTCGCCACTCTACCCCTATCGGAATAGACTCCCTCCACTCTCATCCAATCAGAAGGCAACATATGCTGGAACTCATCGTTGGCACCCTGGTCACCCTGGTGGTGGGCCGTGCCATTTTCAAAGGATACTCCGCGACCGGGGTGCTGCTGAGCGGCGGCTTGCTGCTGCTGGTCATCACCGCCATGATGGGCAAGCCGGTACTGCCGAGCAAGGTGGTCAGCACCGGTTATATCGCAACCGATATCTTCGAATACGTCCGCTTCCTGCTCAATGACCGTGGCGGTGGACTGGGGATGCTGATCATGGTGCTGTGCGGCTTCGCCGGCTACATGAGCCATATCGGCGCCAACACCATTCTGGTCAAGCTGGCCAGCAAACCGCTCGGCATCATCAAGTCCCCCTATATCCTGCTGGTGGCTGCCTATCTGGTGGCCTGCGCCATGTCGCTGGCGGTGAGCTCCGCCACCGGCCTCGGCGTGCTGTTGATGGCAACCCTGTTCCCGCTAATGGTCAACATGGGGATCTCCCGTGGCGCGGCGGCGGCCGTGTGCGCCTCGCCAGCCGCCATCATTCTGGCACCGACCTCAGGGGACGTGGTGATGGCCGCTCAGGCCGCCAACATGCCGCTGCTGGATTTTGCCTTCAAGCTGACCCTGCCCATCTCGCTGGTGGCGATCGCCTGCATGGCGGTGACCCATTTCTTCTGGCAGCGTTATCTTGACCAGAAATCCGGTGAGCACAACGAACCGGTCGCCCCGGGTGACCTGGTGACGACTGCCCCCGCTTTCTACGCCATCCTCCCCTTTACCCCCATCATCGGGGTGCTGGTGTTTGACGGCAAATGGGGTCCTCAGCTGGATATCGTCACCATCATCGTCATGTGCATGGTGCTGGCCAGCCTGCTGGAGCTGGTGCGGATCCGCAATGGCAAGGAGCTGCTGGACGGTCTGCAGGTCTGCTGGCGCAACATGGCTGACGCCTTTGCCGGTGTGGTCATGCTGCTGGTCGGTGCCGGTGTCTTCGCCCAGGGTCTGATGACCATCGGCTTTATCGACACCCTGCTGGCTCACGCGCAGGATCTCGGCTCCGGCGGCCTGATCATGATGCTGTCACTGGTGGTGATAACCACCCTGGCCGCCTTCACCACCGGCTCGGGCAATGCCCCCTTCTACGCCTTCGTGGAGCTGATCCCCAACCTGGCCAGCAGCCTTGGCATCAACCCGGCCTATCTGGTGATTCCCATGCTGCAAGCCTCCAACCTGGGTCGCACCATTTCTCCGGTCTCCGGGGTGGTGGTCGCCTGTGCCGGGATGGGCAAGCTCTCGCCGTTCGAGGTGGTCAAGCGCACCAGTATGCCGGTCGCCGTCGGCCTGCTGGTGGTGATCGTCGCCACCCAGATCATGGTACCCGCCTGATCGCTGACCAGCCCGGCACCCTGCCGGGCTGGTATCCTCCCCCCCCTTTGCAGTAGACTCGGTGCTCATTTTCCCCCTAAGGAGGACCGAGATGAGTATTACGGTTCAACTTGCCCATTTCAGTGATTGCCACTCCCACTTCGATGGCGCGCCCATGAGCTTCTCCCCTGTCGGTGAAGGCCAGTGGCGCACCCAGTGCGGCGGTTATGCCCGGATCCTGACCCGACTGACCCAACTGCGTGCCCAAGCCGCAGCAGCTGGCCAGCGTTTTCTGTTTCTGCACGGTGGCGACTCCTTTCAGGGCTCTCTCTATTTCAACCGCTTCAAAGGGCGCGCCAACGCCGACCTGCTCGCCATGCTCGCCCCCGATGCCATGGTGCTCGGCAACCACGAGTTCGATCTGGGCAACGGCCCGCTGGTGGAGTTCTTGCGCCAGCTCGATTTTCCGGTGCTGGCCGCCAATCTGGACAACAGTCAGGAGCCAGCTGACACGCCGCTTGGGTTGTGGGATATTCCCCACCTCTACGACGCCCATCAGCCCTGGCATCGTCGGGTGATCGACGGGGTTCCCTTTGCGCTGCTCGGCATCACCCTCGCCCAGATGGCTGCCATCGCCAACCCGGATCCCCACACCCGTTTCCACGCGGTCGCCGAGACCCTCACCCGGGTGCTGCGGGAGATCAAGCGCGAAGGGATCCACCATATTGTGCTGCTGAGCCACCTCGGGCTGGATCAGGACAAGCTGCTGGCCGAGCGCTTCCCCGAGCTCAGCCTCATCATTGGCGGCCACACCCACAGCCTGCTAGGCGATCTCGCGCCGCTGGGTCTGCCAAGCGAAGGCAGTTATCCGCTGATGAACAACGGGGTGGCTATTTTGCATGCTGGCCACAGCGCCCTCTGCCTCGGTGTCTGCGAGCTCACCTTCGATGAGGCGGGCCGCGTCGTGCAGAGTCAGGGGCAGCTGGAGTGGCTCCCCTGGCAGCCCTGGCCGTACGCCTCCACGCCACCTGCCGGGCTCACCTTCTGCGAGCCGGATCCACAACTGGAACTACATCTGGCCAAACGCTATCGGCCTGAGATAGAAACCATGAGCCAGCGCATCGTCACCCGACTGGCGGCGCCGTTGCCCCATCAGCGGCTGCCGGATGCCACCCTGCCCCACGGCAGCCAGCTCGCCCCGCTGGTGGCCCGCGCCATGCTGACCGCCGCCCGTGAACAGGTAGGCGAGGTGGACTTTGCCCTGCACAATGCTGGCGGCGTGCGCTGCTCGCTGGAGCCGGGCCCCCTGAGCGAAGCGGATATCGCCGGTCGCCTGCTGCCGTTTGCCATTCCCCTCACCCTCTATCGGGTGCACGGTCACGAGTTGGCGGAGGCGCTGGAGAATGCCATCGACAACGCCACCAACAACGGCGTGGTCGGCAATGGCAATGGCAGCTTCCCCTACACCGCGGGGGTGCGATTCACCTATCAGGCCGATCGGCCCAAGGGCCAGCGCATCACCCGACTGGAGTGGGAAGCCGCCCCCGGCCAGTGGCAAGCGGTCAATGCCGAACAGGTCTATCGCGGAGTGTCGAGCGCCTATACCGCCTCCGGCAAGGAGGGCTACACCGCACTGGCGCGGACCCTGACCCAGCACAATCAGGAGCTCGGCATCACCCTGGCCGACGCCTTTATCCGCTGGGCCCGTCACCTGCCGACACTGGAAGCGCAGCCGCCCCTGCTTGAGTACATCCATTGATGCAGAGGGGGAATGGCTTTGCCACATCCCCCTGACGGCCAATATTGCCGCAGCCAGCGCCCGGTTCCCTGCAAGAACCGGGCTTTTTCGAGAATATTTGCCCCACACGGGCCTGCCCCATTGCATCGCACTCACTAGCTCGGCAAGATAGGCCCGCTTTCAAGACCAGCTGCAGGAACAGGCGACTTCATGAATCACTCCATCCGTTTCACTCCCCCTCGCGTCAACCCGGGTATCAAGCCAGCCATCGTGCTGCTGACCGCCCTGCTGGCGCTGCTCTTCTGTCTGCGCAATCCGCTCTTCCACGCCATGGCGCCGGGCTTTGATGCCTCTCTGTTCGCGGTGATGGGCAAGATGTGGAGCGAAGGGGGCGTACTCTATCGCGACATGATCGACATCAAGGGGCCGATGATCTTCGCCCTCGACGCGCTGGGCTATGGAATGGGGGGTTTTGTCGGGGTCTGGGCGCTGGAGTGGGTGCTCTGCTGGCTCGGACTGCTGGCCAGCTGGCAGGCCTTTGCCCAACTGGGACTCTCGTTCAAGGCACGCCTCGGCGCCATGCTGGCGGTGCTGGCTCTCTACGGCACCCGTTACTACTACGGCAACATGACCGAGGACTGGACCTTCCACCTCGCCCTCATCGCCCAGTGGGCCTTCATTACCCTGCTGCTGGACAAGGGATTTCGCTGGTGGCCGGCGCTGGTGGCGGCCCTCACCTTCGCCATCGTCGCCTGGATGCGCACCAACAACGGCGCCTTCTGGGGGGCCTGGTATCTGGTGCTGTTCTGCCACTGGTGTCTGCATGAGAAGTGGCGTGACGCCATCTTGCTGCTCATCTCCAGCCTGCTGGGACTGGCGCTGATTGGCGGCCCGCTTTACGCCTACTTCCAGCAGCATGATCTGCTGGCAGCCTTCAAATACTACGCCTTCGACATCTTCTTCGAAGGGAGCTACGGCAACGGCTTCTCTCCCATGGTGGGCGCCGTCGGCCTGCTGCGCACCGGCCTTGTGATGCTGCTGCCCGCCTTCATCATTCTGATGCTGAGCCGCCGTCAGGAGTGGTATCTGCCCGCCCTGCTGGCGACCCTGTTTGGGGTGCTGTTTACCCTGATCGCCAACTCGGTCTCCGGCCATGTGTTCGATCACTACGACGTGCTCTATCTGCAACTGGCGGTGCTGCCGCTGGCGGTATTGCTGGATCGCAGCGAACAGCAGGCTGATGCCATCGGCCTGCTCTGCATCTCGCTGGTGGTACTCACCGCCAGCTGGCTGCTGGCCCAGCAGCTCGCCTTTGGCTGGAGCACCAAGGAGTGGTCCCTCGAGCGGGTCAACGAGGTGCTCGGCACCAGCCTGCTGTGGGCGCTGCCGGTGCTGATCCTCATCCCCCTCTGGCGCGCCTGGGATGTGCGCAGTGCCACCCCCTGGCTGGCGACACTGGCCATGCTGCTGCTGATGATCAACAACGCCTGGGAGGGGACCCTCAAGGGTCGCCCCTTCAATCCGGCGGCGCAGGTACGGGTCGAGCGCATCAAGGCCGAGACAGTCCCGAGCGACAAGATCTGGGTCGATGGCATCCAGCCGCAATATTATCTCTGGACCGATCGCCAGCCAGCGTCCGCCTACCTCTTCTTTGCCAACGTCAATCCGCCCTATGACGTGCGCGAGCGGGTGCTGGCCGATATCCAGCGCCAGAATCCGAAGTTCGTCATCGCCAAGCCGGATCGGGTGAGCGAAGAGCTTAAAAAACCCAGCTCCCCTTCCCATCTTGCCTTCTATCAATACCTGACCAGCCACTACGAAGAGGTGGATCCGGGTCTCTATCGCCGACGCTGATCGTCAATACGCCCCGCAGGGCGGCCATTGTTGCAATGGCCGCCCTTTTTCTTGCGCCAAAGCCCCTTGCAGCAGCGGCCCGCAGTAGGCAAGCCCGCCCGAGATAACTACAATGACGCTCTTTTTGATGTAACGAGTGACACCATGGCGGAACTGACTTATCTGGGCGGCTATCCAGACCCCCTCAAGGCACAGGTACAGCAGCTGATTGCGGCGGGCAAGCTGGGGGAGATGCTGGCCAAACGCTATCCGGAGAGCCACCAGATCCAGAGCGACAAGGCGTTGCTCGCCTACACCATGGAGCTGAAGAACCGCTACCTCAAGAGCTCGGCGCCCCTGTCAAAGGTGGTGTTCGATGGCAAGATCAACGTGATCAAGGATGCCCTCGGTCTGCACACCTACGTCAGCCGGGTGCAGGGCAGCAAGCTCAAGGCCAAGAACGAGATCCGCATCGCCGCCCTGTTCAAGGAGGCGCCCCCCCCGTTTCTGAAAATGATCGTGGTGCACGAGCTGGCCCATATCAAAGAGAAGGATCACAACAAGAGCTTCTACCAGCTCTGCCAGCATATGGAGCCGGACTATCATCAACTGGAGTTTGATCTCAGGCTCTGGCTCACCTGGCGTGATATCGACAAGGCCAACCGCTAGGTAGACAACCGTTTCAGGGAGGAAACATGTCATTTGCCGCAACCCCCTTTGGTGCCACGCGCTTTATTGCCACTTTGGTAATGGCCAGCTTGGGCCGCGCTGCCCATCCCCGCCGCGCGTCACGTGGGCTGCTGGCGCTGCTGCTTCTGCTCGCGGGCCACAGCGCCCGTGCCGATGAGCGCTGGCAGAGCGACAGCTATCTGGTCGAGAGCTTTATGGCCATCGCCATGGAGCGGGAGTATGGCCAAGCCAGGCAGACCCGTTTTGCCCGCTGGCAGCAGCCGATCCGGCTGCAACTTATCAACGAATCGGGTGACAAGCCGCTGCAGGCCGACGTGGTGAAGGTACAGGCAGCCCATCTGGCCCGCATCACCGGCCACTCCATCAGCATGGTGGCCGCAAAGCCCAACCTCACCCTGATCATGACCGACTACAGCAAGATGAAGAGCTGGGCCAACCGCACCATGGGGGGGGATCCATCAGTCAAGATGGCGCTCAAGGAGGGGCTCTGCCTTGCCAACTTCGCAACCAATGCAAAACACGAGATCAGCCGTGCCACCATCATCATTCCGGTAGACTACAGCCGGGCCAAGGGACGCTTTCTCGACTGCGTGGTGGAGGAGTTCACCCAGGTGATGGGGCTGCCCAACGACTCGGACAAGGTGTTTCCCTCCATCTTCAATGACAACAGCATCGACAGCTTTTTGACTGGCCTCGACTATGTGCTGCTCAAGATGGCCTATCACCCGGCCCTCAAAGCCGGAATGAGCAGTGACGAGATCCGCACCGCACTGCCCATTGCGCTGGCCGACCTGCGCGCCAAAGGGGAGATCCGCGAAGCCAACCGCCGGGTGCAGCAGCAGAGCCTGAAAAGCTGGGCGGGGTTGTAACGGGCATGGCTCAACCCAGAGCCAGACAAGCCACCGCGAACCTCTCACCACCAACAAAAAACGCAGCCACCTGGCTGCGTTTTTGTTGTCCGAGGATCGGCGGATCATTCGCGGGCATGCCCGTTTATCAGCGACCCATTTATCCAACGCCCGAGTTATCCACTGACAGTGCGGGATCAAGAGGCGACATTCTCTTCCGGCATCCAGCTCTCGGCGTTCTCCCACACCTCCTGCACCATGGCTTCGGCCAGCTCTTTATCTTCCTTGCTGGCACGGCTGACGGTCAGGGCCATGGCACTGCCCGGCGCGACCCGCACATGGATGTCGGGGAATTTTTCGCCAAGCTGCTTGAGCAGCTCCTGACGCAGCGCCTCCATGGTCGAGGTCGGGATCTGATGTTTTCTGTCGATGATGATTTCAAGACGCATAGGAAACTTCTCCATGATTTATAACTGTATTTTTATCCAGTGTTCATGGGAAGTAAAGTGCCAACTTGCACCAATCAGAAAAGATCCAGCTGCTGACCGCAGATCCGGTCGAACGACTCGCCGATAAAGGGGAGGATGGCGTCGGCAATGGGTCGCAACTGCTTGTCGATATAGTGTTCGTAATCGATGGCGCTGCGCCGGTACTCCAGCGGTTCTGGGCCATTGAGGGTCATCAGATAGGCGATGGAGCCCCGATGCTGATAGCGCTGGGGCAGACCGCGGCGCAGGTTCTCCTCATCGGCCAGCCGCGCCGCCCGCACATGGGGCGGTACATTCTTCTGATACTCCTCGAGCTTCTGGCGCAGCCGTTTGCGGTAGATAAGCAGATCGTCGTGACGACCGGCGCGGGTCTCGTCCACCATGGTGCGCACATAGCCGCTGGGATCTTCATCGTGAAACACCAGTTCATAGAGGCGGGTCTGAAACTGCTTGGCCAGCATGGTCCAGTCGGTGCGCACCGATTCGAGCCCCTTGAATACCAGCTGTTCACTCCCCTCACTGGCCTTGCCAACCAGCCCCGCATAGCGCTTCTTGCTGCCCTTCTCCAGCCCGCGAATGGTGGGCATCAGAAAGCGGCGGTAGTGGGTCTCGTACTGGATCTCGAGATAACTCGGCAGGTCGAATTCGCGCCTGATCAGTGCAACCCAGTTATCGTTGATCATTTGAGCCAGTCGCTGGCCAATCTCGTCCGCCTCATCGGGGCTGGTCTCGCGCCCCAGATGAACAAAGGTGGAGTCGGTGTCGCCATAGATCACCTCGAACCCCTTCTCTTCAATCCACTCGCGGGTCTGCTGCATGATGCTGTGACCACGCAGGGTGATGGAGGAGGCTAGGCGCGGATCATAGAAACGGCAGCCCCCCGAACCCAGCACGCCGTAGAAAGAGTTCATGATGATCTTGATGGCCTGGGAGAGCGCCTTGTTGCTGGCGGCCTTGGCCCGATCCCGCGCCGCCCACAAGGTAGCGATGAGACCCGGCAAGAAGTGCCGCTCGCGGGAGAACATGGCGCCGCGAAAGCCCGGAATGGCGTGCTCGGGATGCTGCAGCCCTTCGATAAGTCCCATGGGGTCGATGCAGAAGGTGCGGATGATGCTGGGATAGAGACTCTTGAAATCGAGCACCAGCACATGGCGATAGAGGCCGGGTTTGGAGTCCATCACATAGCCGCCGGGGCTCGCCAGCCCACCGTCGGCTGGCAAATTGGGGGCCACGTAGCCGCCACGATGCAGCCGCGGCAGATAGAGGTTGGTAAAGGCCGCCACCGAGCCCCCTACCCTGTCCAGTTCAAGGCCGGTGAGGGAGGCGCGCTCGATGGCAAAAGGGATGAGGTGGCAGTAGTCGAAGATCTCCCACACCAGCTTGCAATCTTCCAAGTTGTAGCGAGCGAGCGCCTCCTTGTCGGAGTGGAACAGCTCGGTGATCTTCTCCCCCCGATTGGCCACGTCCTCGATATCCTTGCCACGGCCAAGCAGTTCGCTCGCCACCGCATCCAGGCTGTAGCTGGCAAACTGCCAGGTAGCGCTTTTCAGGGTATCGATACCATCGAGCACCATGCGCCCGGGGATAATAACGTTGCCGGTCTGGGGATCGCCCCGTGACGAGCGCCAGAAGCAGAGCTCGCGCCCCCGCCCGAGCCGCAGCCGCCGCTTGTTAAGCTCGGCGCGGCGCAGCAGCAGGCGAAAGTCAAAATTGACCACGTTCCAGCCAATCACCAGATCGGGGTCATGCTGGCTGAACCAGCTCTCCAGCGCACTCAGCAGGGCGCTCTCGTCCTCTACCCACTGGACCTGGGTGCCCCAGCTCTCAGTATCCGCCTCCGGGGTGCCGATCATGATGACCCGCGCATCCTGCTCGCTGTAAAGACCGACCGAGAACAGCGCCCCGTCCATGGCGCACTCCACGTCGAGCGACACCCAGGAGAGGGTTGGCGTCACCGCCTGCGGCGCGCAGCGCGCCTCGTTCACCTCCCAGTAGCCCTGTTTGCCCCCCTTTTTTACCGCTCGGCCATCGAAGCGCACACCAGCGGTGATGAAGCGCTCCATCAGGAAGCGCTCCGGCAACCGGATATCCGCCTCGAAGTGCTCCAGCCCGCGAATAAGCAGCAGCTCGATGGCGCGGTGAAAGGCGCTCAGGGTAGCGAAATAGCAGCCCACCACAGGGCGACCGTCGAAGGTGTGCATCGGCAGGCGGCGAAACCGCCCGCTCACCCCGGCCCCTTTAAACAGCTCGGCGGCTTCTGCCATATGGCTCTGCGGCAGGAAGAACACCGGCTCCTGCCCCGGCACCACCACCCGTACCGGCCCCTGCGCGCTCCAGAGCCACATCACGATTTCGGTGGTTGCAGGCAGCCCGTTACGACCGCGCACGTCCCGACCGTGGCGGGTCAGGATAAAACCGTCGAGGGGCGGAGTGGCGGGTACGGTGGGCTGGGTTGCAGTCATGAAGCGTAAAAGGGCTGTTCGAGAATGGGACTATTGTACGTTCATACAGTGCCTGCTCGCAATCGTCACGCGGGCTGCGAGGCGGGAGTCAAACTGGTAAGCTCGATCCGGCCGTTATTCCCGCCCATCCCGTTCTGACCACTCTTCACCGACGAAAGGAGTCTATGTGGCAATCTATTCTCTGCTGGATCAGCTGGCTATCCCCTACCAGCGTGTCGATCATCACCCGGTGTTTACCTGTGAGGAGGCGAGCAGGCTGCTGCCCGACCTGCCCGCCGCCAAGACCAAAAACCTATTTTTGCGCGACCCAAAAAGCGAGCGGCTGTTTCTGGTGGTGAGTCCGGAGGAGCACCGGGTCGACCTCAAGGCGCTGGCAGCAATGCTCGGGGTCAAACGGCTGAGCTTTGGCTCCCCCGAGCGACTCGATGCGGTGCTCGGCCTTACCCCGGGCTCGGTAACCCTGCTCGCCATGGTGCGCGACAGGGAAAAAGCGGTAGAGCTGGTGGTGGACGAGGCCATCTGGCAGGCCGAACAGGTGCAGTGCCATCCGCTGGTCAACACCGCTACTCTGATCATCCGCCTCGACGACGTGCGCCGTCTGCTGACCCATCTGGACAGGGAGGCCATCGTAATGCGCTTGCCTGCTGCAACCTGCGATTAGCACAACGTCTGGCGGTTGGGTTCACCCTGCCGCCAACACCACCACCGTTCACGCAACACAATTGACTGAAAAGACAATAAAATACCCCCATGAGCTCTGATAAATCGAGTCAGCAGTTGCCATCGTGCAAGAAGTCGGAGGTGAGCACATTCGGCCATTTAACCCATTGATAATAGGTTGGATTCATGTTGTGATCGGCCACTGCCAGCGGGCGATACCCCATCGCCTGTTCGTTCACAGGTGACTTCCCAGAGAGCCCCTTGATGCCAAGTCTGTTTTCCTCGGCCCAGTTGTTGAGTCTGGTGCTGTTCGTCACGCTGTCACATGTGGGGGTCGCCACCATTTTCGCCGCCATGTGGCACACCCATCGCCAGATCAGGGCATTGATCTACTGGTCAGCGGGGGAACTGGTTATCGCGGGGGCTTTTTGCTGCCTGCTGCTGCGCCCCCTTGAGGGAAATGCATCCCTTGCCAATATTCTCTGCACCAACCTGCTGTTGATGTCGACCACCCTGCTCTATGAACGGGGTATGCGCCACTTCTTTCGCCGTGAAGCCGACCAACTGGGCTGGCTGCTGCCCGCCGTTACCCTCGGCGGTTTCGTTTTGTTTGCCCTGACCGCCCTGCAGCAACCCCTCTTTGATGTGCACAGCCGGATCATCGTGCTCTCCGGCGTGCTCTCGCTGCAGATTGCGCTGCTTATCTGGCAGCTCTGGCGCTACCAGCGGCTGGCCCCCGTCTATCGGGTGCTGCGCTTTGCCATTCTGCTGCTCGGCCTGCAACTGCTGTTGCAACTGCTGCGGATCGCCAAACACCTCTGGCAGCCGGAGCTGGCGGCCAACTCCTTCACCGACCCGCTGCTCGGGCCTGTGATCCTGCTCAGCCTGCTCTTTACCATCGCCCGCAGTTATCTGCTGCTGAGCCTGGTCCACACCCGCCAGCAGCAAGCCTTGCTGGCCACCCAGCGCAAGCTGGAGCGGCGCGCCAATCAGGATGAGCTGACCGGCCTCTTCAGCCGCCACTATTTCGAACGCCAGGTTGCCCTGCGTGCCCGCGAGGTGACGGGCCCCGGCCAGCTGCTGCTGATCGATCTGGACAACTTCAAACAGATCAACGACCGCCACGGCCACCCCGCCGGTGATGCCATGCTGCGCGCCGTGGGTCGGGTGATCGCCAATACCCTACCTGCCGAGGGCATGGCCGGTCGGCTTGGCGGCGATGAGCTGGCCCTGCTGCTGATGGCGGACCCGCAGACCCTGCCCGACTACTGCCACAGCCTGCAACAGCAGATCGCCGAGGCGACCCGGGAGCTGGCCGGTGGCCCCATCAGCCTCAGCATCGGCCTCACCTCGCTGCACCCTGACGAGGGGTTTGAAGCGGCCTACCTGCGCGCGGATCGGGCCCTTTACGCCGCCAAACAGGCTGGAAGGCAACGGGCCTGCGTGCAGGAGCTCCACCACAACGAGCCGCAACCGCTGCCGCCCTGTGCGCTCCTGTCATGAGCGCAGTGCTCGCTCTGCAGTGCCGACCGGCCAGGCTGGCAGATGCCCCGGCTTACCGGCGCTATGTCACCGAATGCGCCAAAGACGGACAGCCGCTCTATCAGGTGGCACAATTTGACCCGGAGGGCTGGCTACAGAGCCTGCTGGATCACGCCGAAGGGCGCAACTTGCCCAGTGGATACCTGCCGACCACCACCTATTTTGCCCTCGATGGCGAGGAGATCATCGCCACCCTGCGTCTGCGTCACGGTGACAATGAGGCAACCCGCCAGTGGCTGGGTCATATCGGTTACGAAACTCGCCCCTCTCGCCGTGGCGAAGGGACCGCGACCGTGCTGCTGCGCTGGGTGCAACAACAGGTACTGGCGGCGCCGGTGCTGATCTGCTGTGACCTAGACAATCTGGCTTCCCGCAAGGTCATTACGGCCGCCGGGGGCGTGT
The DNA here is from genome assembly GCF_040908215.1 of Aeromonas sp. R5-4. Lineage (NCBI taxonomy): Bacteria > Pseudomonadati > Pseudomonadota > Gammaproteobacteria > Aeromonadales > Aeromonadaceae > Aeromonas > Aeromonas sp. R5-4. The sequence continues at coordinate 28,228 of NZ_JBFODG010000020.1, forward strand.
TGCTGGGGCGGCGCTTCCATCCGGGGGATCGCAACTGGCTGGAGATGTATCAGCTAGCCCCCTGCCCCAGCCGAGCATAGCAGCAGTAATAAAAAGAGCGCCCCGAAGGCGCTCCTTTTTGCGAACGTGGCAAGACCGTTAGTAGCTGTCTTCCTGCTCCGCCTTCATCCGGGCCTGACGGGCATAGGCCTCCTCCTCGGCGCTCTCAATCTCCTGCAGCACCGAATCGAGATCGATGGCGGCGCGACTCTCTTCAAAGTGACCGGTCAGTTCGCTATCGGGGGTGAGTTTGCCATCTTCAAACAGCGCCCACATTTCCTGGGCATAACGGGTCTTGAGCAGCTCGGGGGCATACATACCGTAGTAGTTGCGCATATTGTTGACGTCCCGCTCCAGCATCGCCTTGGCCTGGTTGTTGGCGGCGGCATCCACCACCTGGGGCAGGTCGATGATGACAGGGCCCTGTTCATCCACCAGCACATTGAACTCGGAGAGATCGCCGTGGATAAGACCGGCGCAGAGCATGCGCACCACATAGCGGATCACCTTGTGGTGATCGATGACCGCTTGCTCAGGGGTGAGAGCCACATCGTTGAGGCGCGGCGCGACATTGCCATCCTCATCGGTGATAAGTTCCATCAAGAGGACACCATCGAGGCAGACATAGGGCTGCGGCACCCGCACACCGGCCGCCGCCAGCTTGAACAGGGCGTCGACCTCGGTGTTCTGCCACACCTCTTCATGCTGTTTGCGGCCGTACTTGGAGCCCTTCTCCATGGCGCGAGCGCTGCGGCTGTTACGCACCTTGCGCCCCTCCTGATAGACCACGGCCTGCTTGAAGCTGCGCTTGGACGCCTCTTTATAGACTTTGGCGCAGCGGATCTCGTCGCCGCAGCGCACCACATAGACGTCGGCCTCTTTGCCGCTCATCAACCGGCTGACGACCTCATCGACCAGGCCGTCATCAACCAGAGGTTGGATTCGATTTGGAATTTTCATGGCCGCCCTTTTACCCTATTTCCGCTCTCGAAGATAGCTCCGCGCACGCTCACCTGCCTCTCCCTTTCATAAGACACCCTGTTATCCCCTGTTTGCGCTGTTTTTGTCCACCTGTTCGCCTTAAAAACCACCAGCAGCAGACCAAATACGAAAGGCCCCTGCACCAACAAAAATGGCCCGCAAGCGGGCCAATTTTCAAGGTTCGGGCGGCAAACCCTGACGAATGCGCTGGATCCCCGCTTCATAGAGGCCGTCATCCCCCTCCTGATGCTCCAGGGTTTCGAAGATCTTGAGAAACCACATGTACTGCTCGGGATGGCGGGCCACCTGCATCTCCACCACCCGGTTCATGGCATTGACGTCTGCCAGCAGATCGGCGGTGGGATAAGGGTCAAACGGCGGCTCGATCTCCAGCAGATAGCGTCCCGCATCCTCGTCATAGCTTGCGAAGATGGGCACCGCTCTTGCACCAGTCAGCTTCACCAGCTTGGGCAAGGCTGGCAGGGTTGCCTTGGGGCGGCCAAAGAAGGGAACAAACACGCTCGCCTCGCGGCCGTGATCCTGATCCGGTAGATAGAAGAAACTGGCACCGGCGCGGATCGACTTGATCGCCGGTTTGATGCCGGCGCTGCGCTCGTACACTTTACCTCCTTTGGCCCGCTCGCAGTTGATGTACCAGTCGAACACCTGATCTTTCGGGCTCTTCATCATGGTGCACATCTCGATGCCCATCATGGAGAAGTAGCGGCCAATCATGTCGACCGCCCAGGTGTGAGGCACCACCAGGATCACCGGACGGCCTTCTGCCTGCTCGGTTTGCACATGCTCCCAGCCGGTGACCTTGATGCGACGGGTCAGCCGCGCCTTGCTGCGCCAGCTGAGCTCGCCAAAGCCCATAAAGGTCTTGAGCCCGACCCGGATCGATTTGAGCAGCAGCGCCTGCCGTGCAGCGGCATCCAGCTCGGGAAAGCAGATCTTGAGGTTGGTATCGGCGATATAGGCCTGCTTTTTCGAAAAACGCAGCAGGGTTGGAGAGACCAGATCGGCAAAGCGATCCCGCAGTCTCGCGGGGGTAAATGCCAGCAGGGAAAGCAGGCCCAGCGCACACCAGCTACCCCACCATTTGGGATGCAGCAGGCGGCTATGAAATGAGGTATCAAATACCGGATCTAACGCAGACATGGCGGCCATCAAGTCATCAAAAACAAACGGTTATTGTAGTTATCCTGACATTTTTTTCTACCCTGGGGAGACAGGCCATCGACCTGCAAGGCACTGATCAGACTAGTTATCATAAAAAATGGCCCACCTGGGGCCATTTCAATCAACGCAAATTCTGGGTCAGCCGTGGGGCGACAATCCCTTGCGGATCCGCTGGATCCCCGCCTCGTAAAGGCCATCCAGCCCCTCCTGATCTTCACGGGTATCGAAGATCTTGAGGAACCACATGTATTGACCCGGATGGCGCATCAGCTGCTGTTGCACCATGTCATTCATACGACAGGTATCGGCCATCACATCCTCGGTGGGATAGTTGTCGAACGGTGCCTCAATCTCCAGCCGGTAGCAGTGGTTCTCTTCGTCATAGCAGGCGAGCAGCGGCACCGCCTTGGCGCCGCTGACCTGCACCAGACGGGGCAAAGCAGGCAGGGTCGCTTTGGGATAGCCAAAGAAGGGGGCGAAGATGCTCTTCTCGCGGCCATGATCCTGATCCGGCAGATAGAAGAAGCTGCGACCGCTCTTGATGGTCCTGATCACCGCCTTGATCCCGGCGCTGCGCTCATAAACACGGCAACCGTTCTTGGCTCGTGCCCGGTTGAGGTGCCAGTCAAACACCGGATTGCGCGCCCGTTTCATCATGGTGCACATGGGCACCCCGCGCTGGGTAAAGCAGTAACCGGCTGCATCCACCGGCCAAGTATGGGGCACTACCAGGATCACTGGACGACCGGCAGCCCGCTCCGCCTCGATATGCTCCCAACCGATCACCTGCATCCGGCTCATCAAATAACGCTGACTGCGCATGGTGAACTCGCCAAATCCCAACAGACTCTTGAGGCCGACCCGGATCGAGGTCAGTGCAATGGTATCCCGCTCTTCCGGGCTCTTGTCCGGGAAGCAGATCTCCAGATTGGTTCTGGCGATATAGATCTGTTTTTTCGAGATACGAAACACCAGCGGTGCCAAGGCTTCGGCCAAACGGTCGCGCAATCGCACCGGCACAAAGGCGAGCAACATCAGCACGCCGAGCGCCAGCCAGCTGAACCAGTAGCGGGGATGCAGAAAACGGGCTTCAAAAGAGGAGTCAAATACGGGATCTTGGGACGACATGTATTGGGGTCGAGCGAAAAAGTGGTGCTGCATTGTAGTCGTCCTGACAGGTAATACCAGTTAAATCCATGGCAAATAGCCCGCCACGAGCGCCACATCAAAAAACCATAAAAAAATGCCCCGCACCGCGGGGCATTTTGCTCGTTACACAACCAGGGTGGAGGCTCTTTGTCCATCCATCGTATGACTGGTCGTTTATCCCGTCGCTCTCGGAGCGCACTGCTTATCCATTTCCCGATGTCACATCTTCTTCAAGATTTAACGGTGAGCACCCTGGCGGGCCATGCCGTTATTCATTTCGGTATTACGCTGCGGCAGAAAAAACATCAGGTAACGCAGTGCCACATACCCGACGATCACGGTAGCCACCCCCAGCTCGAAGTGGGCCAGCAGGCTGATCTGCTCGACGTAGTGACTCCCTTGCGCAAACCCTTCCACCAGATGAGCCACTTTGAACAGAGCGGTGGCACCGATCACCAGCGGGAAGGTGAAGGCGGCATAACCGGGCGAGAAAGGCAGACGCAGCAGTTTGATAAAGGCCAGATAGATGATGCCGGTCATCAGGATGGCGATCCCCAACAGCACGGCCACCAGCAGCAGTGACGGCTCCTGGCTGACGGTCAGGTAACCGGCCAGAGAGAGGCTGGCAGGGGCAGCCAGAATGGCGATGGTCGGTTTGGCGGCATCCGGCACTTCATGGCTGAAGATCAGGCGATAGAGCATCAGCGGCAGCATCAGGCCGTAGCAGATGATCCCGAACCAGAGCAGACCGTTGGCCAGCGGGGCAAACTGACCACCCGGGAAGGCGACGTCAGCCACAATGATCCCCACCGGTGGCACGAACCAGCTCGGCACCATGTGGTGAATTTCAAACTCTTTGGCACGATGCCAGATAAAAGTGGCCAGGAACAGCAGGTGAACCGCCACGGCAAACAGCCAGAGGGCCTCGCCCGCTTGCGGCGCAATCATACCCAACGCTTTGGAGACCACCATGGTGCCCATGGCATAGGTCGGTACCACACTGCCCACCACGGGGTGAGCGAGATCCTGCAACAGCAGGCGGGGGTGAAGCAGAAACTTGAAGGTCAGGATCACCAGCAGCACGGCCGCGATGGCAGCGCCCAGCAGTTGCATCCGGCCATCGAAGTGACCGGCATTTTCCCAACACCAACCAAGGCTGGCGATGCCCAGCGCCAAACCCGCCATGGGGGTTGGGGCGGCAGCCAGTGATTTACGGGTTCTTGCGATCATGATGACACCTTTCTATTGATGACTATGGCGATAGGATAATGGTCTCTTATCGTTTACGATATCTAAATGAATTAAATCAATCATTCAGGAAAACCAAACACGATGAAACTGACCCTGCAGCAGCTGAAAGTGTTCGCCACCATTGCCCGCTATGGAAACCTTGGCCTTGCCGCCAACGAGCTCTGCCTGAGCAAGGGGGCTGTCTCCCAGTCGCTGCAGGAGCTGGAGCGCCAGCTCTCTACCCCGTTGTTTGACCGCATTCACCCCAGATTGCAGCTCAACAACGAGGGGCGCCTGCTGCAACCGGCCGCCGAAGAGCTGCTGACCCGGATGCAGGATATCGAGAACCTGTTCAGCCCCGATGCCGAGCCGAGCGGCCAGCTGCGCCTTGGAGCCAGCCAGACCATCGGCAACTACCTGCTCCCCACCCTGCTCGCCAGCAGCAAACAGGAGCTGGGACTCCCCCCCAAGGTGACCATCAACAACACTCACCTGCTCTGCCATGCGCTGGCCAACTTCGAGCTGGATATGGCACTGATCGAGGGGGAGAACCACCACCCCGACCTGCTCGCCGAACCCTGGCTGCAGGACGAGATGCTGGTGGTAGCTCCACCCGGTCACCCGCTTGCCAACAAGAAGGATCTCTCCCTCTCCCGACTGGGGGGCGAGACCTGGGTATTGCGTGAAGCACAATCGGGCAGCCGCGAGCAATTTATCCAGCAGATCCAGCCCGAGCTGCCCCGCTGGCAACCAGGGCTTGAACTCAACACTCTGGAGGCGGTGATGCTGGCGGTGGAGAAGGGGCTTGGCATCTCATTTATCTCCCGGCTGGCAGCCTCGGATCGCCTGGCAGATGGGCGGCTGATCGCCCTGCCCCTCTCCCGTCGCTTCCCGCGCCAGCTCTCCCTTATCTGGCACAAGCAGAAGTACCACTCCACCTCCCTGCGCCACTTTATCCACTTCTGCCGTGCTCAGGTGAAGGATGCCGAGGTGAGCCGCGCAGAGTAACGCCCGCTCGGAGCGCCGCTCGCAGACCTGCACACCAATGGGAAAAAGCAGAGAGGGAGCCACGGCTCCCTCTCTTTGATTCGCTTCTGAGTATCACTTCGCCAGACTGCGCAACCAGCTGATCTCCTCGCCCCAGATGGACTCGTCTATGGTCTCGAGGATCAGCGGAATGCGATCGAAGCGATCATCATTCATGATGTGGTGGAATACTGCCTCTCCCAGATTGCCCTCCCGCAAGCTGTGGTGGCGATCGACACGGCTACCGAAGGTACACTTGGCGCCGTTGATATGCATCCCCTTGAGATAGTGAAAACCCACCGTGCGGTCGAACTCTGCAAAGACGGCAGCGCAGCTCTCGGCAGTGCGCAGATCGTAGCCAGCGGCAAAGGCGTGGCAAGTATCGAAACAGATCCCGACCCGGCTCTTGTCCTCCACCCCCTCGATGATGGTGGCTAGGTGCTCGAACGACCAGCCGAGGTTGGTCCCCTGCCCGGCGGTATTCTCGATTACCGCCGTCACCCCTTCACTACGCTCCAACGCCCAGTTGATGGACTCGCTCACCAGCTTGAGGCTGGCCAATTCGGGAATTTGCTTGAGATGGCTACCGGGGTGGAAGTTCAGATAACAGAGCCCCAGTTGCTCGCAACGCTTCATCTCGTCGAGAAACGCATCGCGGGATTTGGCCAGACCATCGGGATCCGGGTGGCCCAGATTGATGAGGTAACTGTCGTGGGGCAGGATCTGCTCCGGCAGAAAACCGGCCTTGTCACAGGCCGCCTTGAAGGCGCGGATGGTGGCATCCGACAAGGGGGCGGCCTGCCACTGACGTTGATTCTTGGTAAAGAGGGCAAACGCGTTGGCCCCGATGGCCTGGGCGCGGGCGATGGTATTTTCCACCCCGCCGGCCGCACTGACGTGGGCTCCAATATATTTCATACAATCTCCTCAATACGGCAAGCCGCCATTATGCCGATCCAGCCCGGCCACGCCAAACCGGGATATCCGATAGCGGGTATCGACAAATAGCGCCGCCTTAGCAAGGCGGCTGCGTTTCATGGCGCAATCGGCCTGCTCTGTAGCAACCTCTCCCCAGAAGAGATAGTTAGAGCCCGTCCACGCCAGCATGGCGCCCATAAAAAAACGCAGCGTATCGTCTGAGCAATAACGCTGCGTCTTTGGGTCTCTCGGCCGTCCCCCTTGCCGTGACCCGAATGGTCAGCGACAAGGGAGCAAGAATGCGCGGGGAGAGTCGCCTTAGAAGGGCATCTTGAAGCCTGGCGGCAGTTGCATGCCACCGGTCAGCTCGCCCATCTTGGCCTTGTTCTGCTCTTCCACACGACGCACGGCATCGTTGCAAGCGGCGGCAACCAGATCTTCCAGCAGCTCCTTGTCATCTTCCATCAGGGAGGGGTCGATCTCGATGCGACGGACGCTGTGGCTACCGGTCATGGTGACCTTGACCATGCCAGCACCGGCTTCACCGGTCACTTCCATCTGAGCCAGCTGCTCCTGCGCCTTCTGCATACGCTCTTGCATCTGTTGGGCCTGTTTCATCAGGTTCCCCATTCCACCTTTACCAAACATATGTCGTCTCTCGTCTTGAAATCCGGCATCCAGCGCCGGGCTGTGGGCTTGTCTGTCCTAGATGGGGACAGCCAAACTGCTTTTCAACCGGAAGCAAGCTCCCGGCCACGGAATTTAGCGGTTGAGGGGCTCGATGCTCTCGTGATGAAGCACGGCACCAAACCGCTGAACTAAAAACTGCACGTTGGGATCCTGCTCCAGATCCCGGGTCACCTGCTCGCGCACCCCGAGATAAAGGCGATGTTCGATCTCAAGGGGGGTCTCCTTGTCAGGCACCACACCAAGCGTCACCTCGACCTGCACCGGTTGACCCAGCGCTGGCCCGATGATCTCGGCCAGATCGGCGCGCGCCTTGTCGCTCACCAGATGGCGCTGCTCGGGTTTGAGGGTCAGCAGTACCTTGTCCCCTTCCCGCGTCATCACCGAGTTGATGGCCAGCTGGCGCAGCCGCCCTCCCACCTGAGTGTGGGCGATCAACTCGGCCCAAGCATCGCCGCAACCATTGAGTAGCGAGGAGGGGATAAGGCGAGTCACCTCCCCCTCTTGCGGCTCGCTGTCGCTCTCGAGCTCATCCCAGTCGATGGTCTCCATCACTGGCTGAGCGGGCTCATCCTGCGTCACAAGGGCAGCAGCCACCGCCGTGGTAACAACGGACGGCTGGGTCGCAGGGGCTGGCGTCACCGCAGGCGCCGCAGCACTGCGTTCACCGGGTCGATAGCTCGGCTGCCCGTCGAGATCCCAAGGTGGCAGATCGGTTGGCTGGGCCGGTGCCGTGACAGGGGCGTGGCTCATCACCTGAGTCTGCTCGGCAAAGCCCTGATTGAGGTACTCCTCGTATTCCCCGTTGTCACCCTGTGGCTCGTAACCGTCGCCATAGAGATCCACTGGCGGCAGATCATCATAGTGACCCATCGCCGCTATCCCCTGCCCGGCCGGTTGGCTGATCGGGGCAGGCTGTGGAGCAACGACCGGTGCGGCGGCGGGCGCGACAGGGCGCGCTGGCGTAACCGGCACCGCGCGCGGCGCGGGCGCCGCCGGGGCATCCTGACCACGCTGGCGGCTGCGCAGCATGTTTCGCTTGCCAAGCAGGCTTTGCATGCTCGACACCGCTGAAACAGCTTCAGGTGCGCTAACCGGCGTGGTTGTCGGTTCGAGCGCGGGCTCGATGCTGGCAGTCAGCGACTCGCCACGGGAATGGTCCGCGTAGGCTGCGGCAGAAGCTTGTTCATCAGCATCTGCGGGCTGTGCAGCTGAGTGCGCAGACACATCGGGCTGCGCATGGGTCAACGCGGGCTCTGGTTGATACCCCATGCCTGCGGCTTCACGCAGCAGCTCATCCTGCTGGCTGAACAGCTCGGCGGCTTGCGCATCCTCCTCGCTGTCGGCGGGGTTGCCGATGTCATCCGTCATCGCAGGCAGGGAGACATCAACCGCGGGCACTGCACTGGTAGCAACAGGCGTGCTGGCAACAGGGCTGGCTAGCGGTGCAGGCACGGCGCCGCTGATCGGTGCCACTGCAGCCGATTCAGCGGCCGGGCGCTTTCCCGGCAAAGAGGCAGCCGAAGTAGCGCTGCTCGCCGCACTGCTCGTCATTGACGGGGGCAACGCGGTGAGGCTGGCCGGATGCAGGGCATCGCGCCTTGGGGAGAAGGCGAGCATCCGCAGGCAGGTCATCTCCAGCGCGGTGCGGCCATCGGGGGCCCAGGGCAGATCTTTACGGCCACCCAGCACGATCTGGTAGCAGAGCTGCACCTCTTCCGGGCTCATCGCCTTGGCCAGTTGCAGCAGGGAATCAGCATCCGCCCCCTGCTCCTGCACGCTGGCAGGCAGCAGCTGCGCCATGGCGATGCGATGGAGCAAGCCTTCCAGCTCGGCGTGGAGCTGATCAAAATCGGGACCCAGGGTGGCGATCTCGGTGATCTTGGCCATGGTCGCGGGGGCATCTTGCCGCAAAATGGCTTCCAGCAGCTGGTGCAGATGGCGGTGATCGAGCGTGCCCAGCATCGCCAGCACACTCTCGAGGCGCACGCTGCCATTGCCGTGGGCCAGCGCCTGATCGGTCAGGCTTAGTGCATCGCGCATACTGCCGTCGGCGGCTTTGGCCAAGGCCAGCAGGGCGCGTGGCTCGAAGGGCTGCCCTTCCTGATCCAGCACCCATTCGAGCTGCTTGGCGATCTGGGTCTGATCCAGACTCTTCAGATGAAACTGCAGGCAGCGCGAGAGAATGGTAATGGGCAACTTCTGCGGATCCGTGGTGGCCAGCAGAAACTTCACATAAGGGGGCGGCTCTTCCAGGGTTTTCAGCAGCGCGTTGAAGCTGTGGCGCGACAACATGTGCACTTCATCGATGAGGTAGACCTTGAAGCGGCCGCGGGCCGGACGGTACTGCACGTTGTCGAGCAGCTCGCGGGTATCTTCCACCTTGGTTCGCGACGCCGCGTCAATCTCCAGCAGGTCGACAAAGTTGCCCTGATCGATCTCGCGGCAGGTATCGCAGACGCCACACGGATGGCTGCTGATCCCCTGCTCGCAGTTGAGGCTCTTGGCCAGAATACGGGCGATGGTGGTCTTGCCGACCCCGCGGGTACCGCTCAGCAGATAGGCGTGATGCAGCCGTCCCTGATCCAGGGCGTTGGTCAAGGCGGTCAGCACATGTTGCTGGCCTACCACTTGTTCAAACGTATGGGGGCGCCATTTACGCGCCAGAACCTGATAGCTCATAAATCCATCATGCAGGGAAGACAGGGCATTGAGGCCGGATGCTAACACAAATGGCGGGCTGGCTGTATCGGCTATCGGTCAGAGCGGGAGGGATCGCTTGATTTTCAAACCGATGCCCGAAAGGGCACCGGTTCAACGCAGGCCCGATGCAGAGGATCGGGCCGAAGAGACATTACTCGCCGGCCAGCTCGACCAGTGAGACCACCTTGATGCCAGCGGCAGTCAGGCGGGCATCGCCGCCCAGAGACGGCAGGGAGATGATAAAGGCCGCATCGGCCACTTCACCACCGGCACGGCGGATCAGCTTGACGGTCGCATCAACGGTACCACCGGTCGCCAGCAGATCGTCCACGACCAGCACCTTGTCACCAGGCACGATGGCATCGGTGTGCAGTTGCAGGGTGTCGGTGCCGTACTCGAGGGCATAGGACTCCTCGATCACTTCGCGCGGCAGCTTGCCCGGCTTGCGGACCGGCACGAAGCCCAGCCCCATGGCATAGGCAACCGGCGCGCCAAAGATGAAGCCGCGGGCTTCGGTGCCAACAATCTTGGTGATCCCTTGATCACGATAATGATTGGCCAGCAGATCGATGGTGGCCTTGAAGGCCTCGGCGTTCTCAATCAGGCTGGTGATGTCACGAAACAGAATGCCCGGCTTCGGATAGTCGGGAATGGTCTTGATGCTTGCTTCGATAAATTTCAGGGTTTCCGGATTCATGTGTTGACCGCTTATTTTTTTGACCCAGGGGTGGCCATTTTTTCTCAATTCCCTTCTGCGGGAAATAAAAAAGCCTGTCACGCAAAAATGACAGGCCGACTCCATAGCATTATTGCTGCAATAGCTTAGGGACTTCACTTCACCATTGCAACTGGCTCCAGCACCGGCAGGCGCATTAACCAGGTGAGCAGGATCACCATTATGACAACCAGCAGCCCCTTGACCCACAGCAGTGGCACCACCGCCAGCGACACCGAAAAGGTGAGCAAAATGAAGATAATGGCGCGCCGTCTGGCCTGGCGACGAATACCGCGATACTGCTGCCAATCGACGATGGGCGGGCCAAACCAGGGATGGGTCAGCAACCAGCGATGAAAACGGGGCGACGAGCGGGCAAACAGAGCGGCAGCCAGCAACATGAAGGGGGTAGTCGGCAAGAGCGGCAGCACAATGCCCACAATACCGGTGGCAAATGCCAGCCACCCGAGCGCCATCAGACACCAACGCTTCATTCCGTCTCCTTGCGTGATTTATCTCCCTCTAGCCTAACAGAGTTTGAGCGGGTGCTGACAGCGGGCCGCAACCCCACTACAATCTGCGCTCTTTTTTCTTGCCACTCTCGTCGGAAAGCCGTTATGCGCGTTATTTTGGCCCCCATGCAGGGGGTACTGGATCACCTGATGCGGGAGGTACTCACCTCCGTCAATGATTACGATCTCTGCGTGAGCGAGTTTATCCGGGTCGTCGATCAGCTGCTGCCCGCCAAGGTGTTCTACCGCCTCTGCCCTGAACTGCTGCAAGATGGCAAAACCCGCGCAGGCACCCCGGTGCGGGTACAACTGCTGGGGCAACACCCCGAGTGGCTGGCCGAGAACGCCGTGCGCGCCATCGAGCTGGGCTCCCCCGGCGTCGATCTCAACTTCGGCTGTCCCGCCCCTACGGTCAACAAGAGCAAGGGCGGTGCGGTGCTGCTCAAAGAGCCCGAGACCATCTACCGCATCGTCAAGGCGGTGCGCGAGGCGGTGCCCGCCCATCTGCCGGTGAGCGCCAAAATTCGCCTCGGTTACGACGACAAGGATCTCTATCTGGAGAACGCTCAGGCGGTCTTCCAGGGGGGCGCCAACGAGCTGGCCGTTCATGCGCGCACCAAGCGCGAAGGGTACAAGGCCCCCGCCCACTGGGAATATGTGGACGCCATTCGCCGCGCCCTGCCCATCCCCGTCACCGCCAACGGCGAGATTTGGGATCATAAAGATGCCATCGCCTGCGCCAGAGTCTCGGGTTGCGATGCCCTGATGGTCGGGCGCGGCGCCATCTCCCTGCCCAATCTGGCCAACGTGATGAAAACCGGCTGCCCGCACATGAGCTGGGCCGAGGTGCTGCAGTTGATGGTGGGCTATACCGAACAAGATCTGGCCAGCGAAAAAGCCGACTACTACCCCAGCCGCATCAAACAGTGGTTCAGCTATCTCAAGCGGGAATATCCCGAAGCGGACCTGCTGTTTCAGGAGATCCGGGTGCTCAAAGAGACGGCTCCCATCCGCGATGCCCTGCTGCAAGCAGCCAAAAGCCACGGCTAACCACGTTTAACTTGACGCATATCATCTTGATAGAGTTATCGGATCCCTATACTGCCCCGAATCTGTCGTCTGTCCTGTGGGGGATAATGTGTGTGAAATGACGCAAGCACAGTTGACTGTCTGGCGTAATCGCCTGCTGTCAGACTGGGCCCAAGTACGAGAAACGCTGATCGGTCAGCTCAAAGCCTGCCGCCGTGACGAGTGGGCCGAGCAGGTCGGTCACTGCGAGCAGGATCAACTGGTGGAACTGACCAGCCGGCTGGATCTGCCGAAGGTTGAGCAGAGCGTGGCCCGCCTCAAGCGGATCGATGCAGCACTCTGCCAGATGGATCTCGGCCTCTATGGCCTCTGCTCCGATTGTGAAGAGCCGCTTTCCATCGAACAGCTGGAACAGGATCCGACCCTGCAACGCTGCCCGCGCTGCGAAGCCCGCTATCGCAAGGGATTCCACGCCCACGAACTGTGAGGGATGCACATCTGTGCATCCGCTCAACCCTCAGCACTGGTTACTCCGTCGTTCCTGTCCAATACTCACCGTATCAGCCTGTTCGAGGGTATGCGTTGTGTACAGACTCTTGTTGTTATGGTGTTTGTGTTGCCAGGCTACGGCACAGGAGTCATTGGTCGTGGGCTGGGTCGACTGGCAGCCCTTCAGTTATCGCAATGAACAGCAACAGCTCCGCGGACTGGATGTGGAGCTGCTCAACGCCATCTTCCTGCGGGCCGGTTATCAGGCCAAATTCAGTGAAATGCCCTGGGCTCGCGTGCTGCACGAGCTGAAATTCGGCACGGTTCAACTGGCCATGTCAGCCAATATCACCGCCGAGCGGCAGCAATATGCCCGCTTCAGCCACCCCTATCGGGAAGAGGAGACGGCCATCGTCATCCGTCGGCAAGATGCCGATCGCTGGCGCGGGATCAACACCCTCGAGCAGTTGATCAACACCCCTGACTTTCATATCGGGGTGCTCAAGGGCTTTGATTATGGCAATACCTTCCGCCAGTTGATGGCAAGGCCCGAGCTGCAGCCCCGTCTGCAGATGCGCCTGCGGCTGGATCAGTTGCTGAAGATGTTGCAAGGGGGTCGGATCCAGGGGTTTATTCTGGACCCCCACGGACTGCAGGAGTGGCAGGGTAAGGATGGCGTGCAGGACAAGCTGTATATTCTGCTGCATATCGAACAGACACCAGTTCACCTGATGCTGAGCAAAGAGAGCACCACTGAAGCGCAACTGCAGCGGATCAATCAGGCTATCGATAAATTAAAACAGAGTCCCGACTATCAGCAGATCCTCGATCGCTACCAGTTCAGATCCCTGCATTCACAGGAAAATACTCATAAGTAAGGGGAGCATCAGCTCCCCTTACTGTCTCAAGCAAACCCAATCCGTTCTCAAACAACCCTGGTAGCAACTTGCCAGGACGCTTTGGTCATCGATAACGTGATGGGTTAAGCCTGGCTATCAGCGTCCCAGCACAATGTCGGCAAGGTGGGCGAAGTGGTGGATTTCGTGGGTGGCATCGCACTCGCCCGCTTGCCGCGCCGGGTTGTACCAGCAGGTTGCCAGCCCCTGCGCCGCCGCCCCGGCAATATCGGTCTTCGGGTTATCCCCCACCATCAGCACCCGCGCAGGATCCGGCTGCCCCATCAGGGAGAGGGTGTGCTGGAAAATAGCTGGCGCCGGCTTGGTCACCCGGATCTCGTCGGAGATCACCAGCGGCTCGAACCACTCGCTCCAGCCCAGTTTGCCGAGCCGCCCCCGCTGAGGCACGCTGAAACCATTGGTGATGATCCCCATCCGCACCTTGCTGCGCAGCTGCTGCAGGGTCTCGACCACTCCTTCGAGAGGCATGCTAAGGGCAATGATTTGCTCCAGAAAGGTGTTGTTCATCGCCATGGGATCGGCGGAAACCTGCTGGGCAAAGAGGGAGAAGCGGGTCTGCTGCAACGCCGTTGCATCGATCTCGCCGTCGTTGTACTGCTGCCAGAGCCCGTGGTTGAGGGCGTGGTACTGCGCCATGCTGGCGTCATCAGCCTGTACGCCATAGATCTGCAGGGTGTGCGTCAGCGCGGAGGCGACCGGAAAATCGAGCAGGGTTTCATCCAAATCGAACAGCACCCAGTCATAGCTTGGTTGTTTCACAGAACTCCTTGTTATCATTCAGATTGTTCAGAGGCTTGGCGACCAACTCTGCCAAGCGGGCTGGCCAGCAGATCCAGCGTGAGACGCACGCCGAAGCCGGTCACTTCGCTGGAGACCACCCCATTGCCCCCCTTGTTGCGAAAACCGCTCAGGTCGAAGTGCAGCCAGGGGGTCTGCTCGGGCACGAAGTGGGCGAGGAAACGGGCCGCATCAATGTGATCCGGCGAACTTCCCGGCGCACACTGCAACAGATCGGCCCACTCGCTTTCGATGTTGTCGTCGTAATCGTCATCAAGCGGGAAGGGCCAGACTCGTTCACCGCTGCGCTGACCCAGATTGACCAGCGATGTAATCCATTCGCTGCGATTGGTAAAGACGCCGCTGTAGCGGCTACCCAGCGCCCGTTTGCAGGCCCCGGTCAGGGTTGCGTAATCGAGCAGCAGATCAGGAGTATCCTGCACCGCCATCGCCAGGGTATCGGCCAGTACCATTCGCCCTTCGGCATCGGTATCGACCACCTCGATGGAGGTGCCATTGATGGCAGTCACCACCTCGCCAGGACGATAGGCGTGAGGGCCGATATGGTTCTCGGCAATGGCCAGCCAGCAGTGTACCTCGTAGGGTAGCTGAGCTCGGCTGATGGCGTAGAGGGCCCCCAGCGCCACCGCGCTGCCCCCCATGTCCAGATGCATGCCATACATGCTGCCGGAGACCTTGAGGTTGTAACCGCCAGAGTCGTGGCAGATCCCCTTGCCCACCAACGCAATGCGGCGCACCGGCTTGGGTGGATAGTAGCTGAGCTTGACCATGGCCCCCTGATTGTCTTCCGAGCCACGAGCAACGGCCAGAAACGCCCCCGCCCCCAACTCGGCCAGCTGTGCCTGATCATAGTGATGGCACTGCCACCCCTCATCTTGCGCCAGCTTGCTGACAAACTCGCGATAGCTGGCGGCCGTCAGCTCGGAGGCAGGCAACACCGCCAGATGGCGAGCCAGCCCGTTGCCCCCCGCTTCGCTGTAGAGGCGCGCCAAGTCCAGCACCACTGAGGGTGAAACCTTGATCTGCTGATAGCTCCAGCTGATTTCGCTGCGGCGCTTGCTGGTGGGCAACGAAATATTGGCGGCAAGCAGGGCCGACAACATCACTTCGGCCAGCATGACTCGCTCGGAGGGGGAAAAACCTTCCTGATGCAGCCCGAGGCGCTCCACATTGAGCCCAGAAAGAGGAGCAATCCAGCCTCTGATCTGTTTATAGAGGCGGTGATCCCGCGTCACACTGCCGGTCACAAACATCACCTGCAACAGGGTATTGCCGTGCATCAGGGTAAAGGGCGCTTTTTTCCCCAGCGCAAGCTGGGTCTGGAGACCCGCAAGGGCGGGGAGCGAAAGCAAGGACTCCTTCTGCTCTTCGGCGATCAGCAGCAGTTGCAACGGCAGCCCTTGGGCAAGGGCTTCGGCCAGCGTGGCATCCCGGCTTTCAATAGCAGGAGGAAGATAGGTGAAGGGAGTGATCACAGGCGCGTGCCTCATCCATGAAGAGATACCTGATGATACCCAACAAATGGTTGATACGACCAGTTTTGGTCTTGAAAAAGCGTCAGAAATAGCAGCAATCACCAGACGGTGACGAGCATCAAGAAGGATTGTTCAATAATTGGCAATGCAGGAAGGGAACGTACAGAAAGTTGGTTGCGGGGGCCGGATTTGAACCGACGACCTTCGGGTTATGAGCCCGACGAGCTACCGAGCTGCTCCACCCCGCGTCCGAATTGTCACCCTCAAGCCGAGCAGTAGCCTGGTGGCGTTTGTCTGCTTTCGACTGTTTACACAATCGCAGGCTGACGAAAGAGTTGGTTGCGGGGGCCGGATTTGAACCGACGACCTTCGGGTTATGAGCCCGACGAGCTACCGAGCTGCTCCACCCCGCGTCCG